>JAFAZU010000494.1 GCA_019239585.1 Acidobacteriaceae bacterium | reverse complement strand
GTTCGGGATTGTGCCGGGAGGGGTGTACGGCTGGCCAAAAAATGTGCTTCACTGGGCCGGAATCAATGAGTGCATCGCCGACCTGCACAGCTTGTTTCCGCGCCAGTTCTGTCTTGTGGATGGAATCGAAGGCATGGAAGGGAACGGGCCCATTCTAGGTTCGATGAAAAGGCCGGGGGTGATTGTTGCCGGCGCATATCCGCCGAGTGTCGATGCAACCTGTTGCCGAATCATGCAGATTGATCCGGCAAAAGTCGGCTACTTAAATCTAGTCGGTCAGCCCAATATCCAGCAAATTGGAGAAACCATTGCCTCTGTACAGACAAGGTTCAAGCTCCTGCCGGAATTAGAAAAATTTCGTCTGAAAACCTAAAGCGGGCTTCGATTCCATTGAACCCGGTCACTGCGTTCCCGGCTCTGACATGGACCCGGAGCCGGGAACGCAGTGACCGGCTGGGCAGGCTCTCCTCCCATGCAAACCGCTCTCATTGAACTTCGGATGCTTCAACTCGATGCCACAGAAATCATCTCAACCTGCTTTCTCCGGTTTCTCTGCTTGTTCATTCACCTTCATAACAATAAATGTCAAATCATCGTGTTGTGGGGCTTCGGCAATCCATTGGCGCAGTTCACGAGCGATGCACGAGGTGATTTCATTGATCGGAAGGTGCGCCACGCGGCGTAACAGACCCTTCAATCGTTCCTCGCCAAACTCTTCTTCTTTCGGATTGAGCGCTTCCGTCACGCCATCCGTAAAGGCCAGCAGCACGTCACCGGGTCGCAGGTCGACAACAGCCTCCTCGTAGCTGGCAAACGGAAACATACCAATAATCATGCCGCCCGTCCCTAGCTCCTCAATCGGCGCACCAAGTCCGTTGCCATCTGAAGAAATTTCCAAAGTGCGCACGAGGTAAGGCGGGTTATGTCCTGCATTGACGTACCGGAGTTTACGATTTTCTTCATCAATCTGGGCGTAGAAGAAAGTGGCGTAGCTGTTTGATCCAGTTGATCGATGGAGAAACGAGTTCATCTTCGCAGCCAGCTCAGGTAGAGAGATATTCCCTTCGGCGGCGATGATGCGCAAGGAAGCATGGATCACAGCCATAATGAGAGCTGCCGCAATGCCTTTCCCTGCCACATCGGCAAGCGCAATTCCGATGCAATGATTTCCAGCGTTTACAAAATCATAATAATCACCGCCAACGCTGCGGGCGGGCAGGGTAAATGCTCCCAGTGAACTAACTGCCGTTTCGGGTGATTTCTGCGGAAGAAGCCGCTTTTGCACCTCTGCGGCGAGCGCTACGTCGCGGCGAAGTTTCTCCTGTTCCACAACACGATTTGTAAGTCGCGCGTTTTCAATAGTGAGGGCAAACTGCTCCGCACAGACACGGAGCAGAGTTCGGTCTGCGGAACTGTACAGATTCCTGCCGGTGGGGGCGCCCAATAATAAGAGACCAAGAATTTCATTTTTTGTGCGCAGCGCAACTGCTAGACGCATGCCACTTTGCTTTAAACTTTCTATCTCGGCCAGGTGTTGGGGTCGGTGTTCGGAGGCCCAACGGAGGCAGGTATCGAGATCATCAGGCGTGAACGCGAGCGGCGAGCTGTAAAACCTGAGCCGGTTCAGTAGAAAACCATCAGCGGGAATGATGAATGCAGGGAAGTGGTTTTCCGGTATGGTGGCAATGCAATGGTACTGCCCAGTCGGGACACTTTCCAGCAGCATCACCGATTGGGCCTCAACTTTGTTGCGGAGCGTGGTGAGTGCAAGGTGAAGGACCTCGGGAAAGGAGTCGGCGTGGCGGCTGGCTTCAATGAATTCCGCCAACAGGGTTGCATCAACAGCAGGGGCGCTTTCTTCCGTAGAAGCAAGCCTAAGCGCTTGCTCAAGGCCACGATGAGCCGTTGTCCAGAGAGAATCCGATTCATTGCGAATCGCAACCATGGGTGAAAGCAGAGTGGCGCGCCAGCCAGGAAAGAAGGAGGCGAACAGGGCCAAGCCCACAATAATCAGGACTGAGTACAGGTACGGAAGCGGGCTGATGTCATGGAGGTGGAAGAATCGAACAATCAGCGCCGTGGCAATCGCTACCGAAAAGGCCCCAATCACAATGCCGTAGATCGCCATTCTGAGCCCGCTCCCGACAATCAACCGTAGTAAGTCGCGGCCCATCGCGCCGAGCGCCATATGCGTCCCAATCTCAACCGTGCGCTGACGCACGGAATAGGAAGTGACCCCGTACACGCCGAGCGATGCTAACAGCAATGCCGCCAAGGCGAAAAAGGTGATGATCGTGGAATCGAGGCGTTGAAAAGAAAGGGAACTGCTGACGATCTCATCCATCGTTTGCACAGCATATAGCGGTTGTGCCGGATCAATACTCCCGATGGCGTGCCGGATGGCGGGAAGGAGACTGGCAGCGGGCAGATTCGAGTGCACAATAAACTGCATAGGAATCACAGGCGTGAGCTTGCTTACCAGGTAAACCTCAGGCCTAGTCGCCTCGCTTAGACCTTCATTGCGAACGTTACCCACTACGCCGACCACTTGTATGCGTGAACCATCGCGAGAGCCAAGACGTCCAAACGCGCCGATTGGATCGCGATCCGGCCAGTAGCGCTTTGCTGCCGCCTCATCAATCACAACAGGAATGAGATTCTCATTGGTGTCATGCTCGGTTAACAGCCGCCCCTTGCGTAGGGGAACACGTATGGTTTTAAAGTAGCCGGGACTGACTACCATGAAACTGACGGGTCTCAGCATGTCCGAACCGTTTATACTGCCTTCCGGAAAAAGCGTGGAGCTGATACAGCAGCCATTCAGCGGTACTTGATTAGCGAGAGCGACATCCGTGACGCCGGGGAGCGCTCCAAGCGCCTGTGTCAGCCTGTCCTGGTAAGTAATAAGCTGTTTGGCTTGAGTTGTGAGAGAGACATTGGGGCTGAGTTGAAAGGTCAGCAGGTGGTCCGGATCAAAGCCGGGCGATGTGTGGTGGAGTTCTTGGAGTTGTGAAATCAGAAGTGCGCTGACCGAAAGGAGTGTAAAGGCCAAGGCGATCTCGGCAATAACTAGGAAGCGTGAAAGTTTACGGCTTCTGGCGCCGGCGGAGGCGCGCACGCCATTGCTGAGGACTTCATTGGGTTGCGTGCGGGCGGCCTGCCAAAGGGGAACCAGCGCTGACAGTACGGCGGTAAGACAAGCCACGCCCACGGCAAACAGGAGCACGGTCCAATTCGTCGAAATCCTGTCTGAAAAAGGGATATACTGCGCTGCCAAAGACACGACCAGCCGTACAAGAGCGACACTGGTAAGTACACCGAGAGCGGCTGCGGCTATTGAGATTAAAAGTCCCTCGGAGAAGAACTGCAATGCAAGCTGCCTTTGGCTGCCGCCCAGAGCGACACGAACGGCGGTTTCACGAGCTCGTTCCACCGATCTTGTGACCAGCAGGCCGGAAACATTGGCGCAGGTGATCAGGAGGAGTAGACCTGCGGCGGCAAACAACAATAGCAGAACAGGCCGGATTTCCTTAACGACAAAATCACGAAGGCTGAAAAGAGCGGCGGTATAGAACTGGTCATGAGTGGCCGGGTCCTGCCGCGCGATTTGGGAAGCTACGCGCTGGGCGTCGGCTCTTGCCTGTTCGAATGTCACACCTGGCCTGAGCCGCGCATAAGCGGCATAAACCCCGCCGCGCCGTTGCGCTTCATCGTGAGGCCGTTTGACAGGAACCCAGACATCACTGCTGAGGTTTACATTCGAGACGCCCACTAGAGGAAGCTGAAACCACGGCGACATCACTCCGGTAACGGTGTATAACTGGCCGTCTAACGTGATGGACTGTCCCACCATGCCGGGGTCAGATCCTAAGCGGTTCCAAAGCCTGGCCGATAATAACGCCACATTCGGCCCGTCGGAATCCGTGAACAAACGCCCTCGAACGGGCTGCACGCCGACGTTATCGACCAAGGAGGGCGTGACCTGAACACCGTCGATGTGCTGCGGCTGACCCGGTGAGGTTAGATTGAAATCACTAAAACCGTGTACCAGCCGAATACATCGAAACTGCGCGTGCGCTGCTGGTAATCGAGCAGATCGGCAAGAGAAAGCGCAGAGTACCGATCGCGTTCAGCGCCGATGGTGCTGCCTCCAAACAACGCAACCCAGCGCTCGCCGTGGCTGTACGGCAAAGGCTTGATCAGCACAGTATTAATAACGGTAAAGATTGCGGTAGCGCAACCGATGCCGACAGCAAGCGCTACAATCGCCAGCGATGCCAGCCCCTTGGCGTTCTTCCAGGAGCGCCAACTATACGAGATCAGCGAAAACATCTGTGAAAAATCATAACGTGCTGGTACGGAAGAGCGTTTTGGTTCTCTAAACGGCAACGTGTCTGCTCTTCGCTGTTAAAGCATGGTATTTTATACAAAGTGCTTTTTATTGCAAAGTAAGGAGGCTTGTATTAATGCGTTGGCTGTCGAGAATTTCAAAGGCAGGGATGCTTGGTGGTGTTCTGTTCTTGGCCTTGCTGACTGTCCTTTGGGTGGAACACAACACACCCCTGGATCTCCCGGTTCCGACCGGCCCGTTCGTTGTTGGTCGCTTGGTTACGGCGTCGATGGATGAAGATCGACGGGAGATCGTTATTTGGATCTGGTATCCGGCAGCGGTGGGGCGCTCCGTCCCAACAAGGGACGACTACCTGCCCCCTCCACTGCGAGCGGCAGTTGAACGCGATCGCGGCACGCTGATTAGCCAATTTTTGACGCGAGATCTGTCAAAGGTTTATGGGCATAGCTATCATGAACCCGATGTGTCACCACAACAGCAATCCTACCCCGTGGTCATGATAAGGGCGGGCGCTTCTGCTGAGGTGTGGAATTACTCGACACTTGCTGAGGACTTGGCCAGTCACGGTTACGTCGTCGTGGGCTTCGATGTTCCCTATCGCACAAATGTCGTCGTTTTTCCTGACGGCCGGGTCGTCAAAAGAACGCCGGAGAATAACCCGGAACTCTGTTTGGGTCGCCAAGACCAGGAAGCTTGCGCCAACAAACTGGTAATGAAGTGGACCGCCGACGTCGGTTTCGTTCTCGATCAGTTAAAGCGGTTGAACACCTCGGGCAAGTTCACAGGTCGACTTGACCTGACGCACGTAGGCGTATTGGGCCACTCTTTTGGCGGTGCGACTGCTGCACAATTCTGCTCTCAGGACTCCCGCTGCAAGGCAGGGATCGATATAGACGGTTCTCTACACGGCAGCGTCATCCAGACCGGCATCAGCAAGCCGTTCCTATTCCTTATGGCCGACCACAGTAAAGAGACTGACCCGGAGAGCCTTCAAATTCAGGCCGACATCCAATCGGTTTACCGTCGTCTACCTCCCGATGGAAAGCTAAAGGCCGTGATTCGTGGCGCAAACCATTTTCTCTTCAGCGATGACGGAGCCTTGTTGAAGAGCCATATCGTAATGCGGACTCTTCGTGCATTCGGTGTTATCGGCATCGATGGACGTCGCCAGCTTGCCGTAACAGCCTACTGCGTACATAGCCTTTTCGACGCGTACCTCAAGGGGAAGGGCATTTCGCCCCTCAATTTTTCCTCTCCGTTCTACCCCGAAATCCAATTGGTGTCGTGATGATGACCTCTAAAATGAGCCGGGGAAGGTCCGAAGATAGTTCCCTCAGCCTCTTACGTAAAGCGGCTTTGATTGCGGTACTAACCGCTGCTGTGGGCTCAGTCGGTTTGATGCTCTACGCAGGTCGTCGTAATAATTCCAAAATCCTGGTCTTGCTGGTACTTTTTGTATTCTGGGTGCTCTCTCCATTCGCAGCTCTCGTCTGGGCCTACTTGGTTTCGAAGCATTGGCGGGTTCTCACCCAAGCGACGCTCTATAGCATCATGTTGGTTCTCGCACTGGGCTCTTTGGCCATCTACGGAGAGGTTGCTTTGGGACCTCCTAGAATAAAGACCGCCTTCGTATTTGTTGTGGTTCCTGCAGCGTCAGGACTGCTGATTGCGATCGTTGTCCCGAGCGCCGCGCTCCTATCTCGCAGGCTGTCACGTCGAGGTAACAGTGCCTGAGCTAGATAAACATTTCTTCATCAGAAGTAGCGTGATCAACAGTAGGGCGGCCAGACTTACTGAGATAGGACAAAGCGCCCTTGACTCCGGCAAACAAGCCTTGGACCTCGCGAACCGGGCGAAGCACTCCGGATTGCACCGTAGATACCGTCTGATGAACACGTGTCACGGTGTCATCCAGAACCATCTCGGCCCGGTCCATTTGAGACTTTGCCCGATTCGTCGCATCACTCAGCAGTCCGTCAACTTTGACGAGCTGCTGTTTGGTCGTATCCAAAATGGCGCTACTCGAATTTCCGATCTTATCGATATGGTTTTCCACCGAAGCGCCAATTCGGTCAACACGACCTTCTACGTTGCCGATCATGCGCTTGGAGGTCTCCAGAATATTCTGTGTAGGACCAAGCAGCGGCATAATCTTTTGCTGAAGTTTACGCGCCACCAGAAGCAATCCTACAAGCATCGCTGCCTGAGTCAGCATAGCTAGGGCAGCTAACGCCACAAAGATCGTCAGAAGTGTTTGCTGGTCCATTTTGAAAAGCTACTTTTGATTCAGCTCAAAACTAACTATGCATTTCCTGCCGGTGTGTTTGTAGGCGCGGGTGTCGGGGTCGCTTTCACGTCGCTCAAAGCATCCCGATATGCCTGCTTGCCAGCTTCTACTGCCGCATTCAATGTGTCTTTTTGTTGAGCCACGGTGGTCCGGCCCTTCTCATACAGATCTGCAGCCGATTGTTTCAGATCATCCGTCCGCTGACGTACATATTCACTGCCTTCTTGCGCCCGATTCTTAAGGTAATCAGCACCCTCGCCAGCCTTGTCGGCAATCAGTTGGCGTGTCTCCTCACCGGTGCGTGGCGCCCAAAGTATGCCTGCCGCCACACCGATACCAAGCCCTAATAAGAAATAGCCGAAGCCGCTTCTTTCCTCCATGTCACTCTCCTTTGCTGTTAGACCTTAAAAGTCCTCTGTATTTGCAGTCTACAATCTGTAGAGCATGGTACAGTAGCAAACGTTTCAGTCCTATGGCCACTCGCAAGGAGCCCGCGAAATTAGATGTAAACGGATTATGGGATTATGCCCTGCGAGTCCTGGCTCGACGTCCCCACTCTGTCTCCGAATTGAAGACGAAACTGGGCCGTAGAGCCAGTTCGCCGGCCGACGTGACACAAACGCTGGCGAAGCTGCGCGAATACGGTCTCACCAATGACCGGAAGTTTTCAGAAGCGTTTGCTTCAGCCCGATTACAGAATCAGGGACACGGCCGTTTTCGCGTGCTTCGCGATCTACGGGCCAGGCGAGTCGCTCCGGAGGTGGCCGAAGATGCTATCGGCAAAACTTTCAAGGATGTAGATGAATTGCAGTTAATTCAACAGTATTTGGATCGTAAGTATCGCGGCAGAGACTTGAGAGCCATGCTGCAAGAGGAAAAAACTTTGGCAACTGTTTATCGCAGGCTTCGCCTTGCTGGATTCAGCAGTTCCAATTCACTTACAGTCCTGCGCCGCTATAAGCAGGACATAGCCGATGTAAACGAGTCTGCGGAAGAATAGGCGTTAAAACTTGACCTGCGGAACCTTTTTCTCCTCTTCCGTGATCTTGAAGTAAGCATTATCAGGATGAAAGCCGAAGATGGCGGCTGCGATGTTGCGAGGAAAAAGCTGCACATCCGTGTTGTATTTTTTAATGGCCTCGTTATAATCGCGCCGGTCCACGGCGATGCGGTTTTCCGTGCCTGCCAGCTCATCTTGCAAACGCAGGAAATTCTCGTTCGACTTTAGTTGCGGATAGTTCTCGGTTAACACCAGCAGCCGCCCCAAAGCGCCGCTGAGTTGATTGTTGGCGTTAATGGCATCGTCCTTTGTACGCGCTCCCAGTAGTGCCGCCCGCGCGTTTGCCACTTCACCGATCACAGTTTGTTCCTGTTTGGCGTAACCCTTCACAGTTTCCACCAGATTCGGAATCAGATCGGCTCGCCGCTTCATGCTATTTTCCACCTGCGCCCATCGGGCGTCTATATCGTTCTTTTCGGTGACAAGCTGGTTGCGAGACCCCATTAACTGACCGCTAAAAACCAAAGCCACAATTACAACAATTCCGACTATGAGTAATCCACCCTTCATATCGCTCGCCTCTCCTAAATCTTATTTATTTGTCCAATGCATCCACAAACCGCACCAGCGATCCCATCTCTTCTAAGTATCTTTCAAACAGCTCTTTGATGTTCGCAGCGGAAAGCTGTTTCGCTGCCGAGCGAATGGCCAGTATCTCGTTGCTGCCTTGCAGTTGCCTACCCATTACGCGCTCCAGCGCCAGGAGAATCTCAGCTTTCTTAAAACGTGCTTCCTGTCCGCTCAGAATCAACGCATGCCGTCCGAGAACGCAAAACGTTGATAGCGAATCTGTCAACAATCTTAAAAGCTTATCGGGCGCTGGCAGGACATCTGCCGCTTTCTGCCGTAAACGGATGTGTTTGGCCCTCAGTTCATACTCAACCCGTGCGCGATAGAAAGATCTATCAATTTCCAGACCGTCAACAATGTCAATGCCGTAAAGCACCCTTCGGTGTTCCCGCATATCAGAGAATTCCATCGGAAAGCAATCAGTTGATGTTTGAACTTCTTCCCTTGTCAAAAGCAAGGGCGGCAGATTGCCATCCTCTTTCCACCAATTAAAAATTGGCTGGCAAGCCCCTAATTCATCAGCCGAAAGTTGATGGAGTACACAAAGCACATTCAGGTCTGACGTGTCCTCCTGCCAGTCTCCCCATGTAGCGGAGCCGTACAGTACCACCGAGACCAGTCGTGCTCCCAAAGCGCTTTGCAGGCGCTGAACCAGCTCGGAAAGTTTCTGCTCCACATCCTGTTTCTCCATCGATTACCAGTCGCTGCTCGCGCCGCCTCCGCCGAAATCTCCGCCGCCAAACCCGCCAAAGCCTCCGCTGCCGCCGGAATCACTGCCAAACCCTCCGCCGCTGCCCCAGACTCCGCCTGATGAGCGCCCTCCTCTGCTGAGCAAGTCACCTATTACCATGCCCGTTAAGAGGTCACCGCTTCCACCTCCGCTGCGCATACCCCCGCC
>JAFAZU010000046.1 GCA_019239585.1 Acidobacteriaceae bacterium | reverse complement strand
AGAGAGCCGGGGGAGACGGGAAAGTAAAGCTGAAATTTGTCTTCGCCGCATCCGGAGGAACCGGTGAACTCTGCCCTACAGCCTCGCTCAGAGCTTTACGGCTCGTGAAGTGGGGCTCAGAGTAAATGACATCCCAATAAGGAACCTTGCGTTGTGCCTGCGCGAATTATTCGTTGCGGATAGGAATGGATGTTTCCGGGTAGTCTTCTTCACTAAGGCCATACCGGGAACGTCCTCTGCGGTCCCGACTTCCCGGCCACTCCAGGCGAAGGTCTTCGCAAACTTCGTCCAGCATATCAACCGTAGCGGACCGCTGCTCCATCGCAAAAGCGGTGACAAGCAAGTTGTCACAAAGCAGATTAATTAACCGCGGGATACCTCGGGAGCGTTTGTAAACCTCTTCCAAAACATCCGGAGGAAAAACGCTCTGGTTCGGCATACCAGCCCGCGCCAATCTGGTCTCGATATAAGCAGCCACTTCTTCCGGTGAGAGCGGGTTGAGTGAGCAACGGAGCACGATACGCTGCTTTAATTGCCGGAGGTTGGCTGCATCCAGTTTCCGGTCGAGCTCCGGCTGGCCGGCCAGGATAATCTGCAGAAGCTTACCTTGTCGAGTTTCTAGATTTCCCAGCAGCCGGATTTCTTCGAGTACTTCCCAGTCCAGGTTATGGGCTTCATCCACAATCAAAACACTGGTCCGGCCGCGCTCTGCCTGTTGAATCAGCAAAGTATTGAGAGCAACTAAGATTTCCGGCTTCGACTTGCGGTCGCATTGCAGATCGAAATCGTAGGCCATCATCTCAAAAAACTGATCGGGAGTCAGCCGGGAATTGAAGATGAAAGCAAACTCAACCCGCTGAATTTCCAGGTAATCCCGCAGACACTCCAGCATAGTCGTTTTACCGGTGCCGACCTCACCGGTAAGCACGATAAAGCCCTTCCGGCTCCGAACACCATAGATGAGATTTGCCAGCGCTTCCTCGTGCTGCGGGCTGCGGTAAAGGAACTCTGGGTCTGGGCTGATATTAAACGGGTTTTCCGAAAATCCGAAATACGCGTTATAGATCGCGTTGTGCATAGTCTGACTCAAACTCGAACAGCCAGGGATCTCCGGCTATCCTCATCATAAAGGAATCATCGGTCTATCCGCAGTGTTTCATTAGACTTGCGGCAGAGAAATGAACGCTTTACGTTTCAAATTGAACACGAACCCAGCCCGGTAAAGTGGAAGGCTGCCCGCCTGTAAAGATAATCCGTCGGGCCTTAGGAAAGATCGCCCCCTCACGTAGAGCTCGATTCATAGCCGGAACAGCGCGGAGAATCTTTCGATAGGATTCGGTTTCAGTTGCCAGAAACGCGGCTTTCGACACGAATCCAGCACCCCAACCTAAACAAAGCAGGCAAGTTAAGGGCGTGGATTGAAGCCCGGCCAGTTCTTCCTTCAGCCGGTTCATCGCATTCACCAGACTGGATAATCCGCTCGTCTCCGCATACTTCAGATGAATATCGATTTGCGCCGAGGCGTACGCATTGGCGGCATCGATCATTAATTGAGGGGAGGGAACGGAGCGCCATCCCAGTGCCCGTGTCAATTCTGGATCCTCCCAAAACTTACGTTCGTCCCAATCACCGTGAAATGACGTTCCAGGAACAGCCATTTCGGCAAATACCGGAGTCGCCTCCGTTAATCGCTGCGGAGGAACGCTGCCGCGTCCCGCAACTTTCCAGGCCAGTTGAGGCTTGCCGCCCTGCGTATTTAGGGAGGCTGTCCGGGTAAGAAAAATCTTAAACGCGGAGGCGGCAATCGGCTCGCTGTCCGCCAACGCCATCACTCTCACCTGGGAAGCGCCGGCCGTGTTTTCGTTGGCTTCGCCGGTTCGTCGCGGAAGATAGTCGTTTTCCAGCGAGGCGGCGATCCGGTCCGTGGTGGCCGCTGACCAGCGTGAAAAAACGAATCCAGTACGGAGAGCGCCTTTCAGAGCGGAAGCTGGCAGGTACGCGCCACGGTAGCTTGCGGCAAACGTCGGTATAAATAAAGCTTCCGAGGGCGCTGTATTCCAAATGGCTGCCGAATCCGAATGCTCAAAGGGAATGCGTCGTTGCGAGAAATTTTGAGCGAACCCGCCCCACGAAGCAAAATCGAGCTTGGTCGCCTTTCGCAATTGTGTAAGGTAGCCTTCTAAACGTGGACCGCGCGCCAGCAGTTTAAAAATACGGTTCTGGTCGAGTACATTGACCTGATCCTTCCAGACCATGTAGTCAACCGGAGAGAGCGACCGGCCATCTCCCACGAGAAGCGGTGTTAAAGCCGTGACTCTATATTTCATTATCAGAGCGCTCGCTTTCTTCGCCTGCTGTTTCGGAAACAGGCTCTGGGGCTTCTTCCGTCTTCTGGATTTCCCCAGCGGCTGGAATCTCTTCAACTTCCACCCTCTGCTCTTTTTCAGCTTCCAACGGACTGTCCGGCGGAGTCGCCTCAACAGGCTCCTCGGTAGGCTCCGTTATCTCCTTCAGGTTCGGCAGTTTCAGAGAAAGGGAAAACCCGAGACGGTAAACGGGATGAGGAAACCCGTCAGGAGCAACATTCACCGCCGTGCCGACTGGTTCCTGCTGAACTGATAACACTGATCCTTCCGCTATCATGCGAACATTCTTCTTCAAAGTGTCGGTACCGGCATAAGCCGAACTTTGAATACGGCCCCCACGAACCACTAAACCGTAATTTCCCAAACTCCAGTCCACGGAGTCCGAAGGGGCCGGCGAGTAAAGCGAAAGAAGCCAGAAAAGCGGCTCATCCCCATTCACGCCTCCAGCGCGCATGAGCCGGTCCAAGGTTGGTGTGAGCAAACCAGGCCATCTACCGCTCCGAAACTCAGGATCAGCCGTTTGACCCCAGCCACTGCTGCGGTGCCCGCCAAATCCGGTATCGGCCAGAAGGCGTAAGCAAGCCTTGATGCGATTGCCCCATGTCGCTTCAGCGGCTTCATCTCCAAAGCGAAAAATTGACCAAAGGCCGGAACCGCTCTCAAACTCAACACACGCCGAAGCGTGAGGATGAGCGGAAGCCCGCGAGATGCGGTCCACTCCGACTCGCGTACGGGTCACAACCCGGAACGGGCTCTGGCTCGGACGGTCCCGGCGTAACAGGCAGCCGCTTTCCGCGTCCACAATCCATTGTTCGGCCAGAATGGACTGGCCGCTCAACAAGGTTTCAATCGTTGTTACCGGGATAAATCGTGCCGCTTCCCAACGCATTTTCGATAGAAACACCGGACTGGGGCTGGTCACAGATGACGCAGGAGGCGGCCATATCGTCAGGGGCGGCGGCACAAACAGCGTGTCGCCCTGGTACGGAAAAAGAGAAGAAAAGACGACTGCCGGAGCTTGGGCGCGCGCCGTGGCATCCAACCATTCTTCTAAAAAGCCGAGACTTTCCGCCGCCAACGTCAGGGCTGAATACAAGCGGTCGCTTCGGAAGAGGGTATCGATTTGATGCTGTCCGCCTTCTCCCGGACCAAAACGCCACGGTCCCAAAGGGCGAAGACGAAGGAGAACTGCCGGTTGCATTTACCCTAACTTTTCCGCAAAATCTTCCGCACTGACCAACCCCTGCAAAGCTGCTAAGTCTGATGCCGAAAGAAGATTAGTTTCACTTGCTCCCTTGGCGTAATAATCCTTGCTCCGCCAAGTCAAAGTCAATGCGCTGAAAGTTACTCGCCCATTGCCCCGGCTGCCGCCACCGCCTAAGGCGTCGTCCTCCAGTAAGCGTAGGGCTTCCGCGACGCGGGCCAGAAGCGGCCTATCTTCCGGACAGAGTACATCAAGGATCAAACGAAAACGGAAGCGCGCTCCTGCCGGAACCCGTTCCAACGTGCGAGGATTCGCCTGTGAAGTGATGCGATCCACGGCATTTTCGCTTTTTACTTCCGTCAGTTCATCATCCAGATTTTCACGCATCTGCGGAGTGATGCTGTCCACAATCAAAGGCGCATCATAAAAAGTCAAGCGTGCAGGAGTTGCGGTCGTTGCCTCAGTAGCTTCGCCGGAGACCTTCTCTACCCTGCCTGGATTACGGCCAAACAGAATGCATACTTCATCATCTGGCCGGTCGCTATGGTGAATCCGCACTTCCTGGCCGCGCCGTTTCGACAAATAAACCAACTCGCTCGGAACAGCCAGTCCCAGCGACTGTTCCAGCAGAGCACGCAAGCGTCCGCGCAACGAACTGCCGGGAATATAAGGCACTCCAAAGGCATCTTTCACAACGGGATTATCCGCACCGCCAATTTCGAGCGAGCCCTTGCCCGCTCCAATGTGCAAGCCTGTCTGGCAAGAAATCTCGCCTTCTAAAATCAACTTTCCGAGAAACGTTAGCTCGGTTGCCGCAGTATGAGAGCTCATGTTTAATTTCCTGTTCTTCCGGCGCTATTCGTTGTAGGCGATAATCGCTTCAAATAAATCGCGAAAACGCTCATAACCCCGGGTATCGTTCTTGCGCGTCACTTGCAGAAGCAGACGCTCCAAGGCGTCCAGGCTCCGCAACGAGTGGCGCGCGATGGTATAGGCAAGACGGGCGCGAACCATCACGAACTCATGTTGCCGCTGATTTTCGGGAGTGCGGGTCGCGCGCCGGACAGCATTGTACAGACGCCGTAGTTGACTCTTCGTGCCGGAATCCATATCCCGCATTCTGCTCACGACAATGTGCGCCTGGTTATCGAGATAGAGACTATCGGTAATCAGCTTCTCGATATCGATCTCGGGCGGACCCTCCGGACGGCGATCACCAGGGCCGCGCCCACCCCGGTCTCCACCAGGTCCGCGCTCCCGACCCTCGCGTCCACGCTCGCCGCCACGATTTTCACCGCCACGGCCTTCACCTCCGCCACGCTCACTGCCACGCGGGCCGCCACCACCGCCACCTCGATTTTCCCGTGGTGGACGGTTTTCACCGCCGCGACGCTCTTCAGACTTCTTTTCTTCAACTTCTGCCATTTTCAATTACCTTCTGCGACGAAATTTTCCCTTAAGATTTGCTGCCGATCGCCAAACGCGCCCATTCCAAACCGACGCGGCCTGAAGGGCGCAGCTTCAGGGCAGTTGTTCGTTTCCCAATCAGGCTGGCGATGACGTCCTTGCGCAAATTCGTTAACTCTTTCCCGCGAGATTGCGGGATCACTCGGGCCAACCGCATGTAAATGCGCCAGGGTTTATCAATCCGCGCCGCTTTACGCCGGGAAGAACGGGAGGAAGAAGCTTCACGGTAGATCGACGCTAGATCCTGAATATAGTCAGGCGAATAGCCAAACTCACGCACCAGGTGGATCAGGCTGGATTTCAACTCTTCCGCATCAGCCAGACGTTTCGGCTCCAGGATCCGGCCAAACAGGTAAAAGCTGCCGCTTTCGGCTGTTTTCGCTTGGCGCAGCGCTTCCGCCGCGTTCGCGTAGACGGACGGAGGCGCTGAATTTTCTTCCGGCGCTAGGGCAAGCGCCATGCTCATGGATTTCCCTTCTAAATGGGAAGCGCCCTGTAAATTCTGTTCCGCGAAGCGTTCAAACAGCCGCTGTAATTCACGCGCCAGGGCGAGCAGCGCATCCCAAGATCCCATTACGGCAAAACCGTCGCCAGCGCAGTAAAGCACGGTTACTTTGCGCCAGAAATCCGGCAGCGTACAAAGAAGCGAGAGTTCACCTGCGAAAAAATCCCGGAACAGGACGGACAGGTGGATATGCTCTTCTATCGTTCCAACCCGCCGCAGTTGCGAGTCAAATTGATCGACATCGCCAATCAGAACGCCCCATTGCGCCGTACCGTCCGCCCGTTGGGCGAGTTCATACGCGCTGGCGCGTTCGCCCGCATCGTTCAGGGCAATCCTGCGCGGGAACAGCACCGTATCGTTGTCCGCGCCGGGCTGCTCTGTTAACGGCCAGGAATAATCGCCGCCATCCCAAAGGAGCTGAGCCGGATTCTCCCTGGACCAGCCAACCGCTTTCGCAGAAGTAAGGCCCTCTGCAAAACTTTGGAAGTAACCGCTTGCCTCTTCTTTCACCAGGGGGTTAAAAGGCTCAAGAACACTTGCCGCTTCTGTAGAAGATAAAGGAGTTGAACCATAAGCTGCCATTGCATCGTCCAGCCGCTTGCGAGCGACCGGCCATGCTCCCAGATTTTCCGTACTGGCCCAAAGCAGCCGGAGCGTATTGCCGGACAGCTTGCTGACTGCTTCCGCCGCGCGAGTCAATAAGTCGCGGGCGCGCGGAATATCCTCTTCCGCCAGCACCAAAAGAAACTGTTCAGCGCTGCTGGAACCCAGCAGCATACGGGAGAGCTTCAACTCGGAAAGCAAAGCCCTGGGAAGAACTTCACAGTAGAGATTCAACCAAGCACAGCGTCCTGCAAGGTCCTGAAGTTGGTCTCCTCCTGCACTATTTTCAGCAGCGAGGAATTCATTGGCGCCCGTTAATTGAGCTTGCAAAAAGACTTGCAGCGACATGACAGTGGTCGTAGCGGCCCGCTCATAGGCGGGCTAAGCGTTGTTCTAAAGGGAACGATCTCAGACTAACACAACGCTCCGGCAGGAATGCGAATCTATCCTGGAGTCATGACTATTTTCATTACTGGAGCAACTGCCGGTTTCGGGCAGGCGACCGCGCGCAGATTTTCCAAAGACGGAGCGAAGGTCATTGGCACCGGACGCCGCCAAACCCGCTTGGAAGAGTTAAAGCGTGAATTGGGCGACAATTTTCTTCCTCTGACCTTCGACGTTACTAAACGCGAAGAGGTCGAAAGCGCCATTGCGGGGTTGCCTGAGGGCTTCCGGGAGGTCGATGTGCTGGTAAACAATGCGGGCGGCGCGATTGGGCTTGATCCTGCGCAAAATGCCGATCTCCAGGATTGGGAGACCATGATCGACACCAACATCAAAGGGCTGGTCTACTGCACCCGGTTTCTGCTTCCCGGCATGATTGAACGAAATCGAGGTCACGTCATCAACATCGGTTCCGTCGCGGCTGAGTTCCCTTATCCAGG
>JAFAZU010000354.1 GCA_019239585.1 Acidobacteriaceae bacterium | reverse complement strand
GTTCCTGTATCAATCACAATCAGCTCCCCTCGAATCCGCTGCTCCTCTCCGCTCTCGTTGAGCCTGACCCGGATCTCGTGCGGACTTACAAACGAAGCTTCACCACGTATTAGCTTAGGACTGCCGCTCTCAAAACGCCTTTCCGAGCCTGAGCGGAAGCTTTTCACCATATCGCGCTTACGCTGCCGCACCCGCTCCATGTTCACTTGAAAGCCCGACACATCTATTCCAAGCTCACCGGCTGTCCGCACCTGATGAGCGCGCTGTGCGCTCGCGATCATTGTCTTTGTGGGTGTGCAGCCATAATTAATGCAGGTTCCCGCTACCAACGCACGCTCCACCAGAGCAACGCGTTGGCCCGCCTTTGTAAATGCGCTCGATAAAGGATTCGCTGCCTGCCCCGATCCGAGCATGACGGCATCAAACTTTTTAATTGTTTCCATTCAGCTCCATTTCACTCTTCATTCTTAGATGACAGTCCGGGCTGCTTACTATACTCAGATCAGAACGGTAAAGTAAGAAACAGATGCGCCACTCAACGTTGAGGAGGTGGCAAGCGCTGCTCCTCGTATCTGCAGTAACCAGCATATTAGGCCAGGAGCCTCCTCCTGCCGATATCAACCACACGCCTCGTCCTGCTAACATCAACACACCCAGCGCCGCTGCGATTGCCGGATCAAAGCAGGATCCCGCTGCTTACGAACGCGGCACCAAGATGTTCGCAACGTATTGTGCAGGCTGTCATGGCGCGAGCGGCAGAGGTGGTCCAGGCGCTCCGGACCTGATTCGCTCTCTCCTGGTGCTCGATGATGAAAAGGGCATCCTGATCGCGCCCGTGATCCGGGAAGGCCGTCCCGATAAGGGCATGCCCAGACTTGGGCTGTCCGAAGGTCAGATTTCCGATATTGTGGCTTGGCTCCATGTCCAGACCTACTCTGCGGGTCATCGCACTACTTACTTATTTAAGGACGTTGTTACCGGCGATCCGAAAAAGGGCGAGACTTATTTCAAAACAACCGGAGGGTGCAGTTCCTGTCACTCGGCAACCGGCGATCTGGCCGGCATTGCAAGCAAATACGACCCCTTTGCGCTTCAAGCCCGCTGGCTGCAGCCACGCAACGCCAGACGCACTGGTAATAATAGGGCAAGCGCTTCCGATACGACGGACAAAATGAAACCAACTGTGACCGTGACACTTCCTTCCGGCCAATCTTTCTCAGGCACCCTGGATCGCATCGATGACTTCACCGTTTCCCTGCGTGATGATCATAACCAGTTCCACTCTTTTACCCGCGATGGAGATTCGCCGAAAGTAGTAGTACACGATCCACTGTCAGCCCACACGCAATTGCTCCGTAAGTACACGGATGCAGATATTCACAACGTTACGGCATATTTAGTGACTCTGAAATGATCATTCGCCAGATTCTTTTTCTCCTCCTTTTACCTCTTTCCGCGACGTTGCTCGGCCAAGGCCTGGACCCGGCTGCACTTTTGAAACAGCCTTCTAACACCTGGCCGACCTTTAACGGCGACTACTCAGGCCGGCGCTTCAGCGCACTCACGCAGATCAATTCGTCCAACGTTCACAATCTCGGGCTTGCCTGGGCCGCGCGCTTCACCAGTACGAATGCAGCCACCGGAGTGCAAATCAAATCGACGCCGCTGCTGGTGAATGATGTCCTTTATTTCACCTCCCCGAACAATGTCTGGGCCGTTGATGTCCGTACCGGTCGCGAGTTGTGGCATTACACCTACCCGCCGAATACCGGAAGCACCATCGGCAATCGCGGCGTCGGTATGTATGAAAACTGGTTGTTCTTTGAAACTCCTGACAGCCATCTCGTCAGCCTTGATGCCTCGACAGGTAAGGAACGCTGGAAAGTCCAAATCGCCGACCCGAAACTCGATTACACTTCGACTGTTGCTCCGATTATTATTAAGAACCATGTTGTAGTCGGCATAGGCGGCGATCATCTCGACAATCCCGGTTTCCTCGAATCGCATGATCCCGAAACCGGAAAGCTGCAATGGAAGTGGTGGACCACTCCACGGAAGGGCGAACCCGGAATTGAGACTTGGCCGGATGAGTACGCTGCGGCTCATGGCACTGGTCAAACTTGGATGCCCGGCACCTATGATCCCGAACTCAACCTTTACTACATTGGTACCGGCAACCCCAATCCGGTTATGGCCGAAAAGAGCCGCAAGGGTGATAACCTTTATACTTGCTCCATTGTGGCGGTTAATCCGGATACCGGAAAGTTAGCTTGGTACTACCAGGTTTCTCCACATGACGTGCATGACTGGGATGCGGCGGAAACGCCGGTTTTAGTGGACGGCACGGTGGAAGGAAAACCGCGCAAGCTGCTCCTGCAAGCTAGCCGTAATGGATACTTCTTTGTCCTGGACCGCACGAACGGAGAACATATCCTGACAAAGCCTTTCATCGACACACTAAACTGGGCTAAAGGACTGAACGCCAAGGGGCAACCAATCCCCGACCCCGCCAAGTATCCTGCCGTGAATGGAGTGTTGGTTTCACCCTCATCTAACGGAGCGACTAACTGGCCCGCGCCCAGCTTTAATCCCCAAACAGGCTTGCTCTACGTAGGTTCCAGTCGTACATATAGCATGTTCTATCTGACTGACACCGATGAGCGCCCGCAAGGCTGGGCTGGGCTCGACAGCGTTGTAGGCGGAGATGGAGGAGCGCTCCTCGCTCTCGACTATCGAACCGGAAAAATCGTTTGGCGTCACGACTGGCCCAGCAGCACCGGCGTCGTCTCAACCCTGTCAACCGCTGGCAAGCTGCTATTCACCAGCAATGGAAATAACTTTATCGCCTTCGACCCAACGGACGGTAAAATTCTCTGGCACGCCAGTCTCACCGCCAGCCCAAGCAACGGCCCTATTACTTACGAGATCGACGGCAAACAATACGTTCTAGTGGCCGCTGGAGACACGCTTTTCACCTTTACTCTGAACCAGCATACAAATGCTGATGGTCAAACATCTAGTTCAATCACATCTAGCTTAGGGAAGAGCCGCTGATAAAAGCTCGCGCGGTTTACGTTGGAACTTTTTAAGTCAGTCACTTCGTTCGCGGCCCCGTTTCAGGGTCAGGAACGAAGTGACTGGCTTCTACTCAATTGAAAACTACTTTAACAGCCCCCGGACATCCTCAATGAATTGATCTACAGACGAGTAGCCAAGTTCAGCCAAGCTCCGTGCGCACTTTCCTCTCCACTTAGCCAGATTGAGTTTCTTCCGTTCAAATTGATCTCGGATTTCTTTAGGAATTGTAATCTGGCCGCGCTCGCCAATTTTCATGTTTTTCAGCATGAACGGCTATTCATACATGGTCAAAGCACCTTACCGCAAAGCAACTCTTCTTCGCAGGAACGCAATCACGCCCAGTACTCCAATTCCCATAAGCGCTGCATTGCCCGGTTCAGGAACAGCCGATGCATTCACGGTTGCTGTGCCAATCGATGCTCCCGTCAGATTCGGGACTCCATACAAGCTGCTGAGGCCCGCAGCTAAAGTCGCGTCCAGTGTGAGGGCGTTACCTGTACCGATGTCAAAAAACGGCACGTTATTGGTGGTGCTTCCGCCGGCAACCAAATCACCGGTCAGCTTGCCGGCATTAGGACCAGCCAGGTTAATGACAAAATTCTGAATGTCCGCAGTGACACCGCCCTTCGTAAAAGCAAGCCCGCCCGAATGATTGATGTTAGTGGTGTTATCACCGCCGGTAATCGGGAAAACAGCATTGGGAGGAGTGGCCCCAAGGTTTGCGGTCGCGGGAGCAATCGGAGCGATTGAGAAACCCAGGCCCACCAAAGCGGACACGGTAGTGGAGTTTAGGTTAACGGTAGTATTGCCACCCACAATGGGTGTTGCTCCTGCTTGGGAACAAAGTAACAGTGCGCTGCCTGTGGCTAGAATTACAGTCCGGATGCTCTTGGCAAAATAATTCCAATGCATTTCTAAAACTTCCTTTCCTAACTTGAATGGTTTGCAGCGAGGCATAACCACGCCGCTCATTTGACGGCGCTAGAAAAAGTTCAGCTTCTTTAAGAGGAGATGGGATGCCAACTTGAGTTCAGCATCCTTGAATAAGGCCTGCTAGTTTTAACAACTGCGAAAACTTCTCAAGGATGAGCGTTAAAGCCGCCGCTTTGTTGCAAAAGTTTCGCCACTAATCCCGTCCAGCCTGTCTGGTGACTCGCACCCAGACCGGCCCCATTGTCTCCGTGAAAGTATTCATAGAAGAGAACGTAATTCCGAAAGTTTGGATCCTCCTGGAATAGTTGAGTATTTCCGTAAACCGGCCGACGTCCTTCCACATTCGGTAAAAAAATAGAGATGAGCCGTTGAGACAACTGCCGCGCCGCTTCACGTAAACTCACCTTATGGCCGGAGCCGGTGGGGAACTCCACTTGAAAACCGTCGCCATAGTAATGGTGTAAACGCTGTAAAGCTTCAATCAAGAGGAAGTTCATCGGGAACCAAACCGGTCCACGCCAGTTGGAATTTCCGCCGAACATACCGGTTTGCGACTCGGCAGGCTCGTAATCAATGCGAAATTCCCTTCCGTCAATCGGCAGCACATAAGGATGATCTTTGTGATAGCGCGAAACCGAGCGGATGCCGGAAGGCGACAAAAACTCATCCTCACTGAACAAGCGCCGCAGAATACGCTCCAAACGTCCACGATTGACAACAGACAAAAGCCGCCGCTGATTGACTCCACCCTGTTCTAAAGGAGCAAGTCCCTCCGTGAGATCCGGCCGGTTGTCAATAAACCACCGCATTCGTTTTTCAAAGCCTAGATGCTTATCGATCAAGTGGCACTCAAGAGTATCCACCGCAAAGAGCGGGACAAGACCGACCAGTGAATGGATCTGTAAAAGCTTATGCTTTCCATTTGGAAATTGCAGGCGGTCATAATAGAATCCATCACTTTCGTCCCACAGACCTGTGCCCGCATCATGGTTGATTGCATCAGCAATGTAGAGGAAGTGCTCAAAGAATTTGCTAGCGATGTCCTCGTAAATGCGATCAGCGCCGGAAAGTTGCAGCGCGATTTTTAACATCTGCAGACAGTACATGGCCATCCAGCTTGATCCGTCCGCTTGCTCCAGCAGCCAGCCGGGTGGAAGGTCAGCGCTGCGATTGAAAATGCCGATATTATCCAGTCCCAGGAACCCGCCTTCAAAAACGTTGTTGCCTACCTGGTCTTTCCGGTTGACCCACCAGGTAAAGTTCATCAGCAGCTTGTGGAAGGCGCTTTCCAGGAACCCGAAGTCCGGCTTGCCCTTCTGTTTAGCGTCGATCTGAAAAACGCGGTAACAAGCCCAGGAATGAACAGGAGGATTGACGTCGCCCAAGGCCCACTCGTAGGCAGGCAATTGGCCGTTCGGGTGCATATACCATTCGCGCAGAAACAGCGAGAGCTGCGCTTTACAGAAATCGGGATCTGCCGGGGCCATCGCTACCATATGGAAAGCGAGATCCCAAGCGGCATACCAAGGGTACTCCCACTTGTCGGGCATGGAGATCACGTCTTCATTAAAGAGCTGCACCCATTTGCAGTTGCGGCCATGCTTACGTTCCGGAGGCGGCGGAGGCGAGGCCGGGTCGCCATCCAGCCAGGTCTCAACAACGTAGTGATAGAACTGCTTGCCCCAGAACAATCCAGCAAAGGCTTGACGCTGCACAGAACGTGCCGCTTCGTCGAGATGAGGAGAGAACCGCGCGTAAAACTCATCGGCTTCCTGAATCCGGTCCTGAAAAACAGTCGGCCATTGTTCGCGCCGAAGACCATTAGAGCCGTCCCGAGCTAGACGGAAGTAAAACTCGCTTTGTTGGCCGCCTTCAATTTTCAAGCGGTACACCGCGCCCGCCTTCGTGCCTTGTTCACTCGGATTGATGGCTTCCTGCTTTCCGTTGATCAGGTATTCACTAAAGGCATCTTTGTAAAACCTGTTCCATCCCCGCCACGACCAGAGCCTCTCCGTATTGGTCTCGTTCTCGGTAAACAGCACGGAAGGCTCTCCGTGCAGTTCCAAAAGAAACGTTCCAAGCTGGGAGTGCTTCGCCTCGATAACTGATGGTGATTGAAGCCACAAATTCGGCCTATCCTGCGGACTTTCTGTACCTCCCCAGATCCAGGTATTACGAAACCAAAGCGTGGGGAGAAAGAGGAGGTCTGCCGCTTCCGGACCGCGATTGGTTATCGTGATGCGGATCAAGATGTCGTCCAGGTCGCGCTTGGCGTACTCCGCCAATACATCGAAGTAGCGGCTATCATTAAAAACACCTGTGTCTTCCAGATTAAATTCCGGGTCTTGCCGTGTCCGTCGCTGGTTTTCGTCCAGCAATTGTTGATAGGGATACGCCTTCTGTGGATATTTGTAAAGACCTTTCAGGTAAGAGGCTGTCGGCGTTGCGTCCAGGTAGTAGTAGAGTTCTTTAACAGACTCTCCATGATTGCCTTCGCCGTTGGTTAATCCGAACATGCGCTCTTTCAAAATTGGATCCTTGCCGTTCCAGAAGGCCAATGCGAAGCAAAGGTATTGATGGTTGTCGCAGATGCCAAGTATGCCATCTTCCGTCCAGCGATAAGCGCGGGAACGAGCGTGATCATGCGGAAAATAATTCCAAGCATCACCGTTGGCACTATAGTCTTCACGAACATTACCCCAGGCGCGCTCCGTCAGGTAGGGCCCCCAGCGCCGCCAATGCTTGATTCGCGCTTCGGCTTCCGCCAAGCGCTGCTGTTCAGCCATTAAGGTTGTCTGGGGTGGTGTAGAGGGCATGCGGGTGCAGGCTTAGTTTATCGTGCCTGCGGGCGCGACTTCTATTTCTGCTGATAATCAGGTATTGCAGCGATTGCAGAATGGGAACGAAGTCATTTTTGGTAAATCCAGCCTCCCGCGGCATCTTCCGGCATTCAACTACCGTGTATGCATCGCCAGGAAGAGTCGTTGCCAGCATCACCAAGCTGAACGTGGCGTGAGCTTTCGATAGACCTGCGTATGAGGAATCTGCGATCCGAACCGAAATTGCCGCAGCAGGACAGCGCTTTTCGCTAGAGAAGCTCAATTTTGCGGTGTCGTCACGCATCCGCGCAGCCGCCATTGCTCCTCAAAGAACTGGACTACGGCCTGCTGAAACGTTGGCTCGTAGGGAGTGGAGCTGTGGTCACCTTCACATTCGCCGGCGCGCGCCGTTGGGATTGCCTGGAGAAGCCCGGCGATCTTCAGGTTGGCGGCATCTGCTTTCCCGTTGAGTATCAGGACCGGTATGTCGATTCGCTGGAGCGCTTCGGCAGACAGACTCTCCATGAGCGCACCACGAATGACGGCCGCCATCACCTTCGGATCGGTTCCCGTAACTCGAGCCCCGATGAGGTTCGCCGAGGCGAGGTGTCCGGGAAAGATTTCCCCCTTTTCCAAGATTTTTGCGCCCTCCTCCAACCACACGCGAGCCGTAATCGGACGAGGCACGGAGTCTGGAACCGGCCAATTCTTGGGAAACTCCATGACATGATCTTCGATGGCGTAGTCCCCGAAGCCGGCGAGAATTGCAGACTTCACTGGGGGTGGGCGCAGGAGGAGCAATCTGGCGGCTGTGCCGGCTCCCATGGAGAAACCGATCACATCCACGACGTCAAGACGGAGGTGATCCATGAGAGCTACCACATCTCGGGCCATCGCTGAATCTTCATACGCCGTTTTCTCTCGCGGTTTATCCGAAGCTCCGAAACCGCGCAGGTCCGGCAGGATGGTGCGCGCCCCTGCCGCCCGTAAGGACCGGACCAAGCCGGGCCTTCCCTCGACCGGAGGATTCGGGAGCGGGAGGGCACCCCCAAACACCTCTCGGAACATCTCTTGCCGCCTCTCCAGGAGCGGAAGAATACGCTCGAAATCTCCGAACTGACTCAGCCCATCGACATACCCTCCATGCAGGAGAAGGACGGCCGGACCTGTACCCTCGTCATGATAGGCGATCTGGAGTCCGTCAAACGATCGAAAAGTGTTCATTCAGCACCTCTCAACACAGGAAGGTCACGCTTACGCAGCGCCGTTGACCTGTATCTTCGAGTTTCTGTTATAAGCGCCTTGGCCTTCCACCACGGCGTGAGGCAGGGCGGTTCCTTGTGACATATTGAGTTCCCCTATAATGTTTGTCAACTCTAACCTGTCTTACCCGGCTAGTGCAGGCGCTGGGACCAAGCCGAGTTGCTCAAGCATCGTTAGCTGGTCAAACAGCAGATTGAACGAGACATGTTTGCCATCGCGAAAGCGGAGCACTTGAATATAATCCACTTTGACCCGGCAGCCTGTTGGTGGAACATCTCCCGCTGGACTGCGGAGAATGCCCTTTTGCGTCCCGGTAAATGTGCCCTCCTCAACTGCGACGTCGCCGATGAAGTGAACAGCTTGGATTTCGACATGCGCATCCGGAAAGGCGGCAAGCCAACTGCCGAAGAACGCTGCGCAGGCCTCCTTTCCATTGCCGCGTATCCCGCCCGGCGCCCTGAAGACGACATCGTTGGCAAGCACCTCCGCAAATCCGTCAATATTATGGTCGTTGAAAGTTGCCGTCCCTTGTTCAAAAGCTTCGCGGGCCGTCATTGCCATAAAATCCTCCTTTCGATAGGAAGTACAATTGCTGATTGTTTGTCGATGTGAGCGGATTTCAGCATGGTTTGACTCCCTGCATTGCAAGTAACAGCTCACATTTTGATCGAGCTTCCAATCAGAGTCACAAGGAAAGAGCGGAAATTTCTAATATTTTTCCAAAGGATTTATAATATGGGGCGCAGTTCCTTATTTATGGGCGTGGAGAACCAAGTGCTGTATGAATTCGGTCCGTTCCGCCTAGAGCCTGACGAACGTCTTCTGCTGCGAGAAGGCAAACCGGCTCCCCTTACACCGAAAGCGTTCGAGCTACTGGTTCTTCTGGTGCGGAACCAGGGCCGCCTTGTGACGAAAGACCAGATTATGCAAGCGATCTGGCCGGGCAGCTTTGTTGAGGAAGCCAACATTACGGTATTGATCTCGGCTCTTCGAAAAGTCCTAGGTGAAAGCGAGGCGGACGACCCCTACATCAAAACTGTGCCGAAGAAAGGGTATCGGTTTACCGCGTCCGTGAAGGTTGAGGAGCACGCGGAAGCCGACCCGGTACCCGCCTCAGCGCCTCCAGACGGGCTAGTGATTGATAGCTTA
>JAFAZU010000328.1 GCA_019239585.1 Acidobacteriaceae bacterium | reverse complement strand
CACAACAAATTTTCAGCGAACCGTTAACAGTGTCTTAACTGTTTGTCTCACCTCAGGGGACAACCTCAGACCATTCCATTAATTGAAAGCAGGCTCGAACATTTAAGTAGCTGCACGTATTTTGCTAACTACGCGCGTAATGAACATCCTCGGCCAGTTCACCCAGCCCGTAATGCCGAGCAATCCCACATTGGCCTAGTACTTCTCCAAATTGATACTGGTTTATAGTAGCCAGTTCACAGGCCTTTCTAAGCGATAAGGTCCCTTGCTGATAAAGTGCAATTGCCAATTCTATTCGCAAGCGACTTTCAATCTCTCCTTCAGGCAGTTGTAGCTCTTTCATTACTGAGTCCGGAATGTGCAACGTAATAGGCATGTTTATACGGATCTCACCATTGACTTATGCCGCTCATCAAAACCCCTCCCACACCAGCGCGGGAAAGGCGGCGTGCGGGCGAAAGCCGACCGATTCATAAAGTCGGATCGCGCTGACGTTGGTGCAAGTGACTGTAAGACTGACCGTCGTGCAGCCGAGATCCGCTAAGCGCACCAGCGAGCGGCGCAGCAGTTCATAGCCCAGGTGCTCGCCTCGAATGGCGGGCAGGATGCAAAGCTGCGTAATGTGACCAGCGATGCTGGAAATCAGGCTGACCAGACAAACGCCGTAAACGCGACCGGTTTTGCTATCAATTGCGACAACCGAAGCGCCAGGAGAAAAGTTCCCGCATCCTGGATACTTGATGATGTTTGTCAGGAAGTGGCGTGCGCCCGGAACCGTCCGATATTGATCGTTAATATCGCTATCGATGTGCCCTTTGTAAGCAGCAGCAACCAAGTGAGCAATCTCCTCCTGGTTCCGTTCCGTCCACGGCAGGAAGGAGATTTGAAAGTTCACGGCCAATTCGGGGAGACGGCGCGCTACGACCACCTCAGCTTCCATAAACAGCCGGTTGTGGCGGCGGAGAAAATGGCTGAACGGCAATTGGATCGATTCGTGGCGCAACAGCATTAACTGTGATTCAATCCGCTTCACGCCGGATTTACCCATAATGCTTCCTACGACGGCCGTTAGCAAAGCAGTTTCGAAAGGCTCACCTCCGTAACTGTTACGAACGTAAAAGTCACCGATCAAGCCTTTACGGCCTTCGACAACGAAATAAGAGTACCCCACAACCTGCCTGCCCACGCGCAAGGCGTATCCAAGCAGGGAGTGAAGTTGGGTGAAGCGGCGGAGCAGATCGGCGGAAGGGCGAAAGTCCCAGGCAAAACGCTCCCGCCAGACTTCGATCTCATCGGCCAGCAAGGGGTCGAGGTCGCTGCCGCTTAGCTGGGAAAGTTCGACAATTTCTGGCAGTTGCGCCTCAGGAAGGGCTGCCATTCTATAAGTTCCTCTTTGGCTGGCTGAGAAACAAAGCGTGCTTCACTGAATTATACGTTTATCCCGACAGCGCCGGACACCTCAAGATGAGTTTCAGTCCCGAGCATTTCCCCAATTCTCTCGGTCGCTTCTCGAGTGCGCTTCAAATCCTCAATTAAGCTAAAGCGGACAAAACCCTCGCCCATCGGCCCAAATCCAATTCCCGGCGAGAGAGCCACCCGCGCCTCCTTCAAGACAAGCTTGGTAAATTCAAGCGATCCCAAGGCCTTGAACGGTTCCGGTATTTCCGCCCAAACGAACATGGATGCTTTCGGAGGCTCAACGCGCCAGCCCGCTGCGTGCAGGCCCGAAATCAGCACGTCCCGACGGGTCTGATAAATCTCCCGAATCTGGCCGGGAGCATCGTGGCATTCCCGCAGCGCCGTTACTGCAGCAATCTGAATCGGCTGAAAACTGCCGTAATCCAGGTAGCTTTTAATGCGGGTCAAGGCCGCAATCAGTTTGCGATTACCCAGGCAGAACGCCACACGCCAGCCCGCCATGTTATAGCTTTTCGTCATGGAGTAGATTTCAACCGCATGATCGGCCGCGCCTTCAATTTGCAAGATGCTGGGCGGACGATAGCCATCGAAACCAAGCTCGGCATATGCGAAGTCATGAATGACGTAGCTTCCGTATTGACGCGCCAGGTCTAGGATTTCGCGCATGTAGTCCAGATCGACACATACTGTTGTCGGGTTGTGCGGGAAAGAAATCAGGATGACCTTGGGTTTCTGTGCCGCTGAGCGATATAGGTCTTTTAAGCCTTGGAGAAACGTGGCGGCATCCGGCATGGGTAACATGTGCGCCTCGCCTTCGGCCATAATGACGCCATATTGATGAATGGGATAAGCAGGATTCGGCGATACTACGCCATCGCCGGGGCCAATGATGGCAAACAGTAAATGTGCGAGTGCGTCCTTTGCGCC
>JAFAZU010000313.1 GCA_019239585.1 Acidobacteriaceae bacterium | reverse complement strand
CACCTGCTAAATAAGCGAAAGCTCCTCATGGACGCGAGTGTTGAACTGCTGGAGCAACGCATCAATTATCAGTTTCGGGACCGAACGCTGCTCCAGCGTGCCTTAACACACCGATCCTGGAGCGCTGAGCGGTTTCAGCGCATTCCGGCAGTGGAGGGGCAAACTGCCGAGAATTCATCCATTGCCGGTCGTCCTCATGAAGGCAGGCGCGACAATGAACAATTTGAGTTCTTGGGTGATGCGATATTGGGCTTTGTCGTTAGTGAAGCGCTCCTGAAACAGTACCCGGCAGCAAATGAAGGGCAACTGTCACAATGGAAAGCACACCTGGTCAGCGCGAATTACCTGTTTCAATGCGCCCGCTCCCTTCAGCTTGGCGATCACCTCTTATTAGGCAAGGGCGAGGATCGAAATGGCGGCCGGGAACGGCGGACCTTGTTGGCAAACGCTTTTGAAGCTGTCATTGCAGCAATCTATCTGGATGGCGGTTTTGAACCGACGCGGAATTTTATTCTGGCCCATGTTTTAAAACCTTTGGATGACGAAAACGACTTGGCATCCTTCGAGCTCTCAAATTATAAGAGCATTCTGCAGGAAGAAGCGCAATCCCAAGGCCTGCCAACACCGAAATACACGATTGTGGGAACGAGCGGGCCTGAGCATGCAAAAGTTTTTACGGTGGAAGTAGCGATTGGGAGCCGCTTTCGCAGCCGAGCCGCGGGAAGCTCGAAGAAAACTGCCAGCCAGCTTGCGGCCCAGATGCTGATTGAGCAGCTCAGGTCAAGCGAGAGCCCGGCAGAAGACAGCCCCAAGGTGGAAAGTTCGATTGATTCGATTGTTTGATACGCCTCAACATACACTAGAAAGCGAACTGATTCGCCATTATGCTTGAAAAGCCGCTGACATTTCTCTCTTTATCAATTTCGTTGCTTACGATAGCCGCCACGCCGCAATGGGCTCAGAAGCTCCAACAGCGGCCATTTGGAAAGGCTCCGGATGGCCAAGCGGTCTCGCTTTATACCTTGCGAAACGCTTCCGGAATGGAGGTGACCATCACTAATTACGGAGGCACAATCACGAGTGTCAAAGTGCCGGATAAGAACAAAAACTTCGGCGATGTGGTGCTTGGCTTTGACAACGTTGACGGCTATGCGGCCAAAGAAAACACTTCCTATTTCGGAGCTACGATCGGACGTTACGGAAATAGGCTGGCGCATGGAAAGTTCACGCTGAATGGCCATACCTATCAGGTTCCGACCAACGATGGCCCGAACTCATTGCATGGCGGCACGATCGGGTTCAATCGGCGGATCTGGCAGGCGAAGGATGTTTCTACGGCGAACGCGCCCGCGCTTGAGCTTCACTACTTGAGCCCGGACGGAGAGCAAGGCTTTCCGGGCAATCTGAACGTAACGATCCGGTACACGCTCGGCAAGGGGAACGATTTGAGGATTGATTATTCGGCTACAACCGATAAAGATACAGTCCTTAACTTGACGAATCATTCGTACTTCAATTTGGCGGGACCAGGAAGCGGCACGGTGTTGAACCACAGCCTGATGCTGGCGGCTGACCAGTTTACGCCTGTGGATGCCACACTGATTCCGACCGGGAAACTGCAAAGCGTGGCAGGAACTCCGTTTGATTTTAGAAAATTAACTCGTATTGGCGAGCGCATCGATCAGAATAACGAGCAGTTAAAGCTTGGCAAGGGATACGACCACAACTTTGTGCTGAACACCGGCGGCAGCCTGTCGAAAGCAGCAGCGCGAGTAGAGGAGCCGACGACCGGGCGGGTCCTGGAAGTGTTTACGGATCAGCCGGGGATTCAGTTTTATACCGGCAATTTCCTGAACGGGCAGACAAAGGGAATCGGCGGTGCCTACCAGTTTCGAAGCGCCTTGTGCCTGGAAACCCAGCACTTCCCGGATTCACCGAACCATCCGAACTTTCCCAGCACCGAACTGAAACCCGGGCAGCAGTTTCATAGCACGACGATTTATCGTTTTTCGACGAAGTAGTTACTATTTGCCGACCCGCCGGAGCGTGAAAGTGTCGGGGCGGAGCGTGGTATGGGTTAACTGTTTCCAGTTGTCCTTGACGTGAATCAGCTTGCCTGTGATGTGATTGGAGCGTTCGGAGGCCAGAAAAGCGACATGTTCCATTTGAGCTTCGGGTGATGCTCCGCCGGTTCGCCGCGTTTCCTTCGCAGCCTCGACCATACGCGAATCCAGGCGATCTTCCGCTCTGATAATTTCATCGGTAAAGCTGGTGTAGGCCGGCCCTGGGTCGAAGCAGTTGACTTGCACATTGTGGTTGAGCACTTCTGCTGCCAGCGCTTCGGCAAAGCGCACAACCGCAGTTTTCGAAGTGGTGTAAGCGGAAAAATTCGTTTTCGGCGCATGGTCGCTTTCACAGGTCAGGATAATAATTTTGCCGGAGCGTTTTTCAACCATCGGGGGCAGTACGGCGCGGCACGAATACACAACGCCGAGAAGGTTTACCTGCATCGCTTCCGTCCAGGATTGGAGGGATGAACTCAAGAATTCACCGAAAGGACCGGGAATAACGGCTGCGCAGATCAGAATATCCGGAGTGCCGCCTAAAACAACACGGGCGCGGTCAACGGCTAGTATGAGTTGTTCCGGATCAGACACATCCGCTTTAATGCGGAGCGCATTTCCGCCTGCCTGTTCAATTTCAATGTGGGCCAGATCGAGTTCCGCTTTACTGCGGCTAATCAGGGCAATTCTGGCGCCCAAACGCGCAAAGCCGAGGGCAAGCCGTTTACCGATGCCGCGTCCAGCGCCGGTGATCAGGACGTTTTTGCCTTTGAACTCCTCTGTTTCGATTGCCACGGAATACCGCCAACCAGTAGAGCATAGGACCGGTTTGGATGTTATCCGGGAATTTTGCGAAGGGGGCAGCCTCCATCCGAAAGCTACTCGCGTCCAGGCCGATTTTAATGACAATTATTATGCAGCGGGTCCTTTGGGTCTTCAGGGCCTTCGATGCAAGGGATTGCGCTTAGATACTCGTAGATAGCGTCAAGGTGATGGTCGGTCATATTCGCGAACGTCGGCCATGGCATGACCTGGAGGACATTGCCATCTGCTGGGTTGTCGGGTGACGTTGGGATGCAATTGGGGAAAGGCTGTGTGCCTGCTTCAATCTGCTTCAGTTGCGCTGCTGTACAGGTTGGATGGAGGTGATCGAAATCCGTGCCGTGCCGCATAATTTGTTTAAATTCCTGAAGCGTGTGGCCCCCTTCCGGCCGTCCGGTCTTATCCGGTGTCAAATTTCGGGAGATGATGTGTGGACCTGCATACCCAGAAGCTCCGGTGGGAGTTCCGACAGGACCGAAATCCTGTCCCCCACTCAAGTAGACGGTCGGATCAACTTTGGTCTTCTGGCCAAAATAAGGATTTCCTCCAGCAGCATAGTTGAAATTTGGAGGACCACCGCCGGTGTGGCAACCATTGCAGTCGCCAACAGCATTAACAAAATAACTACCCAGGCCCACCAACTCCCGGTTTTTCCCTTCAAGATTCAGCGGGACTGGCGCTATTTCGAAGCCACGCTGAACCAATGAGGCCTCATCATCGTCGTCGTGCGCCTGTACACGCCCGGAATTGCCCAACGCTCCTGTCAGAATAATCACACCCAGTGTTACGGCAGCCAGCGCCGCCGTTTTGACAAATTGCTGTGCTTTCATTATGATTCTCCTTCTCTGACTTTGCTCTGTACCGGTGTTCTCAGGTACTAAACTCGGCAAGCATATAGCCAAGAGTCGTCTCGCACATTGCGCTCAATCAAATAATGCAGGCATAAAGCGGAGTTTAGTCGCCCTCTTGCGCTATACTTCATAGCGGAATCACAGGAGATGAACTCGGAATCTAACAAAGGTTGAATGAGTAAAGAAGACAGCATTGAAGTAACGGGAACAGTGGTCGAGAAGTTCCCCAGCGGTTTGTTCAGCGTGCAACTCGATCAAGACCGAACCGTTCTGGCGCACTTGGCAGGTAAGCTGCGGCGCAACAGAATTCGCGTTCTAGCCGGTGACCGAGTGACTTTGGAGATGTCGCCTTACGATCTCACCAAGGGACGCATCACCTACCGGCACAAGTAAGTATCCATCTTTTTGTCGGGTTGTTGAGCGGAAAAGCACTACCATAGAGGTTGTCCTCTCTCCCATCAGTCCAGATGACGGCCGTGCATTTGCACCGACGAAGACACTGGCCCCAGATTTACTTCGGCATTCTCGCCACCTCGCTGGCGACGATTCTGCTTGAACTCTCCTTGACACGTATTTTCTCGGTGATTTACTTCTACCATTTTGCCTTTCTGGCGATCTCCATCGCTTTGTTTGGACTGGGAGCAGGCGGCGTGTTTTCCTATCTGGTCGCGGGATGGCAGGGCACTCTGTTTGAGAAAGTGGGCGTTCTGGCCGCAGTTAATGCTCTCATATGCGTTTTCTGCTTGTGGTTTCTGTTGACACGGACCGGATATTTGGGGCCGGGTGAACTCACGATCGCTTATTTTGTGGCGGCCCTTCCGTTTTTCTTTTCGGGAACAATCCTTTCACTGGTGATCGCCGACACAGTAGAGCGAGTACACCGCACATACTTCTTTGATCTGATTGGCGCGGCGGCGGGCTGCGCGCTCCTGGTGCCGCTTTTAGAGTGGTTCGGCGGGCCGAATACGATCTTAGTGGCAGCGGTGCTGTTTGCGGTCTCGTCCGCGATCTGGTTCCATTTAAACCATTCACCACGTGGGCGCGTTGTGGCGGTGTTGATTGGATTGTTCCTGGTCGCATTGATCGCTTACAATGCCAAATTCTTCGTGCTGGATGTGAAATATGCCAAGGGACAGTCATTAAAGGGCGAGGAGTTCCATCAATGGAATAGCTTTTCCCGTATTGCTATTAAACCTGAGCCGGGCAGCGGCCTAAAAAGCATTGTGATCGACGCCGATGCCGCGACCGGCATTCCCTCCTTCAACTTTGCGCACCTGTCTTCAGAGGAAAGGTTTGGGTTAGAGTATCAAGGTCCAGGCGTTCCCTACCTGTTGCGGCCAGGAGCGAGTACGCTTATCATCGGACCAGGCGGCGGCTGGGATGTAGCGCGTGCGCTAGCGGCGGGGAGTCAGGACATTACGGGAGTCGAGATCAACCCGATTATCGCCAACGTGATTATGCGGCGAAGGTTTCCGCAATACAGCAATCGGCTCTACTTCCGGCCAGAAGTGAAGATCTTTGTGGAAGACGGACGCGCTTTTATCCGGCGGTCACAGCGACATTTTCAGGTGATTCAGGCGACCCTGGTTGATACGTGGGCCTCCACGGCAGCCGGGGCGTTTGCTTTATCCGAAAACAATCTTTATACGACGGAAGCTTTTGTTGATTACTTGTCGCATCTGGAAAACAATGGCGTTCTCGCATTCACTCGTTGGGGGTTTAATCCCCCGCGTGAGTCGCTACGGGTAGTGTCGCTCGCGCAGGCTGCGCTCAAACAACTGGGGCAGAATGAACCTTGGCGGAATGTGGCTGTTGTTCGCGCAGATGTGCAAAAGCTAGAGGGATGGGGAGCGCAGGATACCATTCTGGTGTCTCGCACTCCATTTGGAGGAGCCGATCTTCAACGTTTAGAAAGCGCGGCTGCAACGGGTCATATGCAAGTTGTGTATTCGCCGGGTACCGATACAGTAAGTCCTTTCCGTACCATGCTGCTAACAAGCAATCTCCCTCATTTCTTCGCTTCGTACCCCTTTGACGTGCGACCGGTTTCTGATGACCGGCCCTTCTTCTTTTATACGGTTCAGCCCCGTGACTTGTGGAGTTTTGTTCTTCATGCCTCCCGTGCGACGGAAGACTACAAGATAAACTCAGCGCTTCCCGTACTTTTTGGTTCGCTGGGCATCAGTATTCTGGCAACGCTGATTATTATGTGCCTGCCTCCGCTCCTGCTGCGTGACCGTTTGCCTCGATCCGCAAGCAGCATCAGCGCCTTGCTGTTTTTTCTGTTTATTGGAGCGGGTTATATTTTGATCCAGGTCGCGTTGATTCAGAAATTTGTGCTTTTCCTGGGCCACCCGACGTATGCCCTGACAGTGATTATCTTCTCCATGCTTCTTTCCAGCGGAATCGGCAGTTTCGCCAGCAGGAAACTTGTGAGGGGAGACCTGAGCCGATTAGTCGTTGCCCTCTTGTTGGTTGTTGCCGGAATAACAGTTCTTTCTTTCGTAGTTACGC
>JAFAZU010000207.1 GCA_019239585.1 Acidobacteriaceae bacterium | reverse complement strand
TAATTCACGTGATAAGAAGACGCAAGTGCGCTGGGGTTTTGAGGATTTCGTGAGCCGTTTCGGGCGCGTGCCCGAAGGAATGTGGCTTCCGGAAACTGCCGTTGATTCCGAAACTCTGGATCTCATGGCCGAAGCCGGGCTGGTCTTTGCGGTGCTGGCTCCGCATCAGGCAAAAGCGGTGCGCCCGATAGGCAATGGAGATTGGACCGATGTCACAGGCTCGAAGATCGATCCGACCCGGGCTTATCTTTTCAACACGCCTAGCGGGCGTAAAATCAATCTTTTTTTCTATGACGGTCCGGTCTCACAAGCAGTCGCGTTTGAAAAGTTGCTGGACAACGGCGAAAAGTTTGCTACGCGCTTGATAGGCGCTTTCTCCGATTCCCGTTCCTGGCCGCAGTTGGCCCATATTGCCACAGATGGGGAGACCTATGGGCATCACCATAAGCACGGCGAAATGGCGCTCGCTTATGCGCTACAGTACATCGAATCGAAAAAGCTGGCGAAAATTACGAATTACGGAGAATTTTTAGAGCTGCATCCGCCTACTCATGAAGTGCGCATCCAGGAGAATACGGCTTGGAGCTGCATGCATGGTGTGGAACGCTGGCGCAGCAATTGCGGCTGCAACGCCGGCCGCGCTGGTTGGAATCAGGAATGGCGTAAACCGCTGCGCGAGGCTCTGGACTGGCTTCGCGATTATGTAAACCCTCGCTTCGAGGCGCTTGGTTCGAAGTTTTTGTCTAATCCGTGGGAGGCGCGTGACAACTATATTCACGTTATTCTGAACCGCGCGCCTGAAGTCCGGCAGAAGTTTGGCGAAGCCTGCTTTGCCCGTCCGCTTACGCCGCAGGAAGAAGTAATCGTCTGGAAACTAATGGAACTGCAGCGCCATGCCATGCTGATGTATACCAGTTGCGGATGGTTTTTTGATGATCTTTCCGGCATTGAAACGGTGCAGGTTATCCAGTATGCCGGGCGTGTTGTGCAATTAGCGGAACAGCTTTTTGGAGAATCAATTGAAGGGCAGTTCGTCGAAAAACTCGCGCTTGCGAAGAGTAATGTGCCTGAGTACAAGGACGGCGGCAGTATCTATTGCAAGTACGTAAAGCCGGCAATGGTCGATCTTGAAAAGGTCGGCGCTCATTACTCGATCAGTTCGCTCTTTGCCCCTTATGGGGAACGGACCGACATTTTTTCTTACACGGCAAAGCGACTTGATTATCACACCCGGGAGGCCGGCAAGCTGCGCATGGCTCTTGGGCAGGCGCGTTTCACGTCAAAGGTGACGCAGGAATGTGAAACACTCACCTTCTGGGTGGTCCATTTCGGCGACCACAATGTAGCCGGCGGCATTCAGAAAGCGGATGGCGAAGCGCGCTACCGCGACCTGCTGGAATCTATCAGCGATTCATTTGCGCGAGTCGATATTCCCGAAGTCGTCCGATTATTGGACCGGCGCTTTGGAGAGCGTACATATTCGCTTCGCTCTCTGTTCCGTGATGAGCAACGCCGTATTTTGCGCAGCATTCTTTCTTCCACGGTGACGGAGGCGGAAGCTGCCTATATCCAGATCTATGAGCATCACGCTGCGTTGATGCGCTTTATTACAAGCCTGGGCACGCCGATGCCGCGCGAGTTTTCCGCTGCCACAGAATATGCTATCAACAGCTTATTGCGCCGGGCTTGCTCTAATGATGAGCTTGATGGTGAGCGCATCCGCAGTTTGCTGCGGGAAGCTCAAGCCAGCAACATCACTCTGGATAAAACAACGCTTGAGTTTATACTTCGCCGCAACGTAGAAGGTTTAGCCTCGCGCTTCTCTCACGACCCTTCCCATCTGGATAAGCTGCACGCCCTGCAAGATGCCATGCAAATTGTACGGCAGATGCCCTTCCACATAAATTTGTGGTCGGTGCAAAACCATGTCTATGCAACCCAAGGGGGCATATTTCAGCGAATGCACAAACAGGCGAAAGAAGGTGACGCCAAAGCCCAAACCTGGGTGGATAGCTATTTAGCGCTGAACAAGCAGCTATCGATACAAGTGCAGTAACTTCCCGCTCTACAACGGCTTTTAGTTCAGCAGGACATTTCTCCGAAGTAGAGCGGAAGACAACCGGTCACTGCGTTCCCGGCCCCGTCATCCTACCCTCTTGTCAGAATCCGGCTGATGTCATTGTAAATCACAAACACCACGACCATCATGAGGAAAACGAAGCCAAGCTTAATGACGGTATCCTTTACCTGCAAGCTGACTTCGCGCTGCAGCAGCATTTCAACCAGTAGTAACAGCAGCGTGCCTCCATCCAGAATAGGAATGGGTAACAGATTGAAGATTGCCAGATTAAGGCTCACAAAAGCCATGAGCCCTAAAAAGGTCGGAGGGCCTTCCTGCGCAGCTTCATTCGCCATTTGGCTTATGCCAATCGGACCGGTCAGTGCTTTAGGAGAGACGCGTTGCACGATGATGCTCCGGAACACTCCAAAGATCATCGTCGCATTCTGACGATTAAAGCGCAGGGACTCGCCCAAGGCCTCCACAAAGGGCAGCTTTACAATCTGGATCGGCGCATGGAAAGTAATGCCGATACGCCAAGGCAGCTTTGGGCTATTGCTTGCCACGGGAGTTACGGTGACCTTTTGTATTTGGCTGTTGCGCATCAATTCAAGCTCAACCGGCTTGCCGCCTGAGCGTGTAATCGCTTGCTGAACAGTTAAGATAGATTCCACCGGCTGTCCGTTCACATTAATGAACAAATCACCTGCCCGCATGCCCGCAGCTTCGGCGGGCGAACCCTTTGCTACTTCATTGACCTGAACATCACCGCGCCAGCCCGCCACCCCTACTCCGTCTTTGGGGTCCATTTTGGGTGTTATCGTGAGGTGGAGTTCCTGCCCGTTGCGCTTCACCACCACAGGCAGAGCATGATTGGCGTTTAAAGCCTCTTGCGTGGTCACATCCTGCCAGTTGGGATTTCGTTTATCACCCAACTGCACAATGCGATCTCCTCCCTGTAATCCTGCCATGGCCGCTGCGGAGCCCGGCGCAACGCTGCTGATTACCGCGTCCGGTGAGGGCGCTTCCTTTGGAAAGCCATACATGTAAAGGCCAGTCACGAGCGCAATCGCCAGCAGCACATTCATTAAAGGTCCCGCAATAATTACAATGGCGCGCTGCCAACGTGCTTTCGACTGAAACGCTTGGGGGTTAGAGGCGTTTTCGTCACCGGGCTGATCGCCCAGCATTTTGACGTATCCGCCAAAGGGAATGGCTGAAATTCGGAAATCGGTGTTGCCCCGCCGAAAACCGAAGAGTCTTGGCCCAAAGCCAATACTGAAAGTTTCGACCCGGATACCTACCGACAGAGCCGCCCAAAAGTGTCCTGCCTCATGCACCAGAATCATGATGCCCAGCAAAACCACAACCCAAAAAAACGGCCCAAAAAACGCCACGTCTTATACCTCTTCCGTTAGATGAACGACCAATCCACTTTGTCGCGTGTGATAAGCGCTTTGTAGAACTACAGAGTTGCTGCCCAGCGAGATTCGGCGACTACTTGCCGGGCTGTTGCTCGCGAAGCCTCATCAACCGCGATCACATCTCCTATTGTCGCTGGTTGACAGGGGGTTTGTCGCGTTAATGTCTCTTCCACTACTTGCGCGATGGCCGGAAACGGAATCTCCCCCCCCAGAAACGCCTCAACAGCGATCTCATCCGCTGCATTTAAAGTACATGTAGCGGAACCTCCTTGTTCCTGCGCTTCGTAGGCCAGCTTCAGCAGCCGGAATTTTTCGAGATCCGGCGGGAAAAATTGCCAATTTCTTTCCTGTGTCCAATCCAGCCGTGAAACCGGCGCGCGCTCCCGTCTGGGGTATGTTAGGGCATATTGAATGGGCATCCGCATATCGGTGGCCGATATTTGTGCGATCACGCTGCCGTCGTCATACTCCACCATGGCATGGATCGAAGATTGCGGATGCACGACGACGTCGACTCGCGACGGCGGTAAATCAAACAGCCAACAGGCCTCAATAACCTCAAATCCTTTGTTCATCAGGGAAGCCGAGTCAATTGTAATTCGCCGACCCATTTTCCAGGTAGGATGATTCAGCGCTTGTTCCGGCGTAACGCTCCAAAGCTGATGAAGCGGAGTTTCCCGAAACGGACCACCGGAAGCGGTCAGTAGCAGGCGCGCTACCTCCTCCCGCTTACCAGCCCGGAAGCATTGGTGCGCTCCGTTATGTTCGCTGTCTACCGGCAGCAAGTCTACTCCGGATCTTCTAGCCGCTTCCATCACGAGTTGGCCGCTAGCAACCAGCACTTCCTTGTTCGCTAATCCAATCTGTTTTTTGGCCCGAATGGCTTCGTAAGTAGCTTCCAGCCCTGCCACCCCCACGATGGCCGACATGACAAATCCGATTTCCGGGGCGGTACAAACCTGGACCCGTGCCTGTGATCCCGCTAACAGTTCCGGCCATTCTTTCCGGGGAAAACTACAAGAATTTAATCTGTCAGCGAGAAGACTAAGCGCTCCCTCGTCAGCAACAACTACAGCCTTCGGACGAAATTCCAGAATTTGGGAGCTGAGCAGCTC
>JAFAZU010000154.1 GCA_019239585.1 Acidobacteriaceae bacterium | reverse complement strand
TGTTAGTACCGGTTTAGAGCGCCATCGATCTTGCCGGTGAAAACTCCACCGGTGATGGCCGGTTTAGCCGCCGTCACGCACGGCTGCGACGACCGCCGCAGAGAAGCAAGAGCCCAGCGTGGTCCGGAGCCGCAAGTTGAGGAAGCCGTCACGCGATTAAGGCATAAAACTACCCTTCCGCGCCGTCTGCGGGAGAAGGAACCCTCGAAAACTGCCGGTGCTTGGTGTCCCGCTTGATCGATTCGACTACCAGATAAAGAGTCTGGCCGCTGTTCACCTTGCCTGCCGCGCAGTAGGCTTCGCCGGGAATGGGGCAGAGGCGTTTGGTGAAGTCCAGCAGGCGGTAGACGCGCCGGGTATCGTGATCGAGCATGAGCAACAAGGCACACGAGCGGTATTCGGTGCGCGAGAGCAGGAATAGATGATTGGCGCTGAAATTGAACATGGAGAGTGCGGAGAAAGGAGAGCGCGGAAACGCTCTCCTTCCCATGCGAGCGCCGTTGTGGAGTTACCCGGCAGACTCCTCCGTCGGGATATCGACACAGTGCGGCGCTTGCTCTGAACCGGCCCTTACTCTTTCGGAGGCTGGTCCTTATTGGCCTTGCGAAAGCTTTCCCCGCCGAGCAGGAAAATTTCCGAGTTTTCGACCAGACGATCGGCGATCGCCGTGGCAATCGTGGTGTTGCCAACGCTTTCACAATACCTCCTTATTAGACCGACTAATCCGTCGCAACTGCTGCTTCAGCTCGGCGATCCGTTTTTCCGATAACCGGATCTGCCATGGCATTCCTTTGGCCAACTGCTCTCCTTCCAGACGCCCACGTCGTAACCACACAAACACGGTTACCGGCGAGATCTCCAGCGCTGCGGCCGTCCCCCGCACTGAGTAGCTGCCGTCGGGCCAACGGAGCGGATTCTCCTGGTAGGTTCCGTTGATCTTCACCGTGGGAATCTGCCAGCGCTGCCGGAGCACATGCACGTTCTTGCCCTGGAACAGCCGCCCTGTTGCCGAGATCAATCCTTCCTCATTCAGACACGCGGCGATCTCCGCATCCATCTTGTGCGCGGCATTGAGCTCCCGCACGCGCTGCTCCAAAGGCTCCCGGTCGGCATAGCGCCGATAGTCTTGCACCCGGCGCCGGACCCAGTGCTCGGTCGTAGCGCCCGTTTGCCAGTGAATCTTGAGCCAGACCCGGCCCGGTGCGCGCTTCTGATCGAGCACGACTTCCTGGACCACCAACCGCAGAATCTGTTTGCGATCGGCGGGCGTGGTCGTCTCTGCCTGCCAGACTCGCGGCAGATCTTCGGCCACGGCGAGCAGTTGCTGCTGGTCGGTCTCAGTGAGTGCCAAAGGCTGCTCCCGCCGCCAACGCTCATACTCGTGCTCCACCTGCTCTTGTTGGCGCAGCTTGTCTTCCCAGCCTCGTTCCAAGTGGCGCGCGACGAGCCGGTTCTCGGGCTCTACGGTATCGTACTGTCGCCGAGCCCGCTCGGCTTCATAGCGGGCCCGTTCGCGCTTCAGTCCCCATTGCCGTTCCAGCTGCCGGCTTTCCTCTTCGATCTGTTCCAGAGCGGTTACGGCCAAGGCGACTTGATCCGGTGCCAGCGCTTCCAGCAGTAAGCGTTCGACGGCGGCATCAACCGCCGGAGCCCGCACCTCCTGACACCGCGGCCCTCCTGCGGCGGCTTGGTCGGCGGCACAGACATAGACCGGATAGTTGCCGTGCGGACCGGAGTAGCGCAACTGCATGCGGCGGCTGCAGCGGCCACACAGGACAACGCCCTGCAGCAGCGCCAACCCGTTTCGCGGCACGCCTGCGTGGTGGTCCGCATAATGTTGGACATTCTCAGCGAGTTGCTTTTGGTTGGCCAGAAACTCCTCCCACCGAATATAGCCCGGATGCGCTTCGACGAGACAGACCGGCCACTGCTCTAAAGGCACCTTCACGGTTCCACTTCGGGGCACACCCGGTCGGCGGCGTGTCGGGTCAAAGCGGCGCCGACCATAGACGTAAGCGCCCGCATAAGCCGGGTTCTTCAGAACCTGTACCACGCGCGCACTGGTGGCGGGTTGCCAGACGACATCCTGCGGCGCCGGCCCCCACAGCGGGCGAACGGGCAGGGTCAAGCCAGCCTGCTGGAGATAGCGCATGACGGCTTTGGCTCCTTTCAGTTCCCGGAACTTGTCAAAGACCAGCTGCAGGCGCGCCCGCACTTCCTCGTCCGGATTCAGCACAATCTCACCCGTGCGGCTGCGCACCAAGCCGGCCGGCAATGCCAAGCGCAACTCGCCGCGCTCGGCTTTGTGACGCCCTCCCTGCTGGAGGCGCATCTGAATCTGATGCAGTTCGGCTTCGCTCATCATGCCCGACAGCCCCAGCAGCAATCGATCATGGTAGGTGCGCGGATCATAGAGCCGCTCGGCATCGGTGAGGAGAACGCCAAAGACCGAACACAGCTCCAGCAACTGATACCAGTCCCGATTATTGCGCGCGAGACGCGAGGCGTCCAGACTGAGCACCAGCCCGGCTTTGCCGAGTCCGATCTCGGCCATGAGTTGTTGAAACCCAAGACGGTCGATGCTGGAAGCACCGGACTTCCCGAGGTCTTCATCAATGACCGTGATGCGGTCCCGTGGCCAGCCAAGCGCGACGGCCCGCTCCACCAAACGGTACTGCAAATCGGTGCTCTCCTGATGATGTTTCACCTGTCCCGGGGAAGACTGCCGGACATAGACGTAGGCGAGCTTGGCGCGTTGTGCGGCCGTGATGGGTTCCTTATCGAATCGAGTGGTCAGCATGAGACTTCTCCTGCGGCGGGCGTGTCGTCACACGCAGACGACGAAGCAGCGTGGCCCAGTGCCGGGCCAGTTGCTGTTGGTGAGCCGGGGGCAGAGACGGCCAGAGCCGCGGGAGCGCTCGGGGGATGGGCATCGAAGACCTCCTGCCGCCAGCGAAGCACAGCCCGCAAGTGTCGGGCCAGGGGCAGGAGGGTGCGGACGGAAATCCGAGGGCTGACCGGCCCTACGTCCGAGGGCGAGCCGGTCCCGGTGGACAGATCCGTGGCGCTACGCGGAAGGGAACGGTGTCGCCCATCCGGGAGAGCGACCACGAGTTGGTGGGAACCGCGCGGGGAATCGAGAGAAAGCACCGCTAGGGTTTGTCCATGCAGAGCATGGCGAGGGTCGATCACGGTGACGTGAGAGATCAACCGTTCCGAAACTGTGGCATTCCGTGGTGATTGAGTTGTGAAGAATGTTGCCCCACTCCGAGAAGGGAGTGTTGGTCGTAATGATCGTGGAACGCTTCTGACTGTGGCGGGTCGAGATGACTTGAAAGAAGAGGTTCGAAGATGGCTGATCGAGCGATAAATATCCGAGTTCATCAATGATGAGAAGCGCCGGATCGGTATAGGTGCGCAGTTTACGGACCAGGGAGTGATCCACCTGAGAGGCCAGCAGGTAATTGAGCATGTCCATCGCGGTCGTAAAGAACACCCGCACATTGGCCTGGCAGGCACGCCAGCCGATCATTTTCGCCAAGAGCGTCTTGCCCACGCCGGGATTTCCAATCAGCACCAGATTGGTACCTTTGCGGAGAAACTCCAGATCGAGCAGACGGAGCAGACGCGGCTTCATCTTCATGCGGCTACTGTGATGAGTGAAGAGGAACGAGTCGATGGTGTGTTGCGCCTGCAGCTTGGATAACCGGAAGCGCCGCTCGATCGCATGCGCATTGCGGGATTCGAGTTCGAGGTCGGTGAGCCATTCCAGCGCCTGTGCCAGGCTAAAACCTTTCACGGCGGCTTCAGAAAGAATCCGGTCCAGTTGTTGGCTCATGGTGGGCAGCTTGAGCTGGCCCAGTTTCTCTTGTAACGTCATCGGTGGATTCCTTTCGAGAGGAGAGAATGAAAGCGTCGTATTCCAGCAGCGAGAGCGGATCGGTCACCAGTTCATTCAGCAGCGGATCACGCAACCGCACGGGTGGTTGAACCGGGCGCGGGCATAGCTGTTGTCGAAGCAGGTTGGCCACATAATCCGAGCCGAAGGCGCCCGCCTTTTCGGCACTGGCGAGAGCGGTGGCGACCGCCTCGGGACCGTAGGGCGGAATCAAACTCAGCAGCTCATGGAGCTGGCGCGAGAGCGAGCGATCGGTCTCGGCCAGACCTCGCAAATAGCCTTCCACGGTCTGGCGTGGAAGGAACGGTTCGAGAAAGAGCATCAGCCGACGTTGGGCCTGTGAGCAAGCGGCGGCCGGGCGCAACGCCCATAACTCCTTCTCAAAGCGCTCGGCTCCGATGGTTTGCCCGCGCTTCCAACAGCGCGGATAGGAAACGATCTCTTGGTTGCGGTGATAAAGGGTCACGACCGCTGCGTTGGCTTTCACCGTTAGCTTCTGACCGATCAAGTGCGGCGGGGCGCAATAGCGATTGCCATCAAAACAGAGCCGAATATCTTTGTGAACCAGCGCCTCGACCTGGTCGCGATAGTCGGGCGTCAGCGCCGGCAAGGGGCGCAGAGCGCCGGGTTGAAAGCGATCGACAGGGCGCTCGCGAGTTTCCCGGTGAAGCCGTTGATTGGCTACTTCCTTGAGCCATTGTTGCACCTGACGGTTGACATCGTGGAGATCGGTGAACTGGCGGAGAGGCCAGAAGTTCTGGCGCACATAGCCGATGCCGGCGCGTTCCACTTTTCCTTTTTCCCAACCCGCCGCTCGATTGCAAGCACGTGGGAAAAAGCCATACTCTTTGGCGAAGGCGAAAAACCTTGGATGGAATCGCACCAGCCGGCCATCATGTTCCGCCACGGCCGTAGCTAAATTATCGAACCAGATCTCACGGCTGCAACCGCCCAGCGCATGAAAGGCGTGAATGTGACAGCGCACGAAAGTTTCGAAGCTCTGGCTATGAGTGAACTCCACGTACAAGAGGCGGCTGTGACACTCCACCAGAGCGAAGGCGTACAGCTTCCGCTTGTCGCCGGCATAATCCAGCATGCCGAAATGGCCCCAGTCGACTTCGAAGCGGTCGCCGGGATTCGGCTCCATGCGCACAAACGCGCGGGGTAGAGACGGGGGCGGCCGATGCGCACGCACGTATTCTTGTAGGATTGTGCGACCGCCCCGAAATCCGAGAGGCTGCAAGCGCTGCCCGATGACAGCGGCGCTGGCGTGCGGATCTTGCTGGAGGAGTTCGTCGATGGCATTTTTGAACGCGTCGAGCTTGCTGGCGCGCGGTCGCCGGACGGCTTTCTGAACGGGAGCCTGTAGGTACTTCTTGACCGTGCGCGTATCCATGTTCAGATGGCGTGCGATCCGCCGTAAGGACCACCCTTGAGCATCGAGCTGGTGAACGTTGTGGATCTGATCGGCAGTCAGCATGGCTTCACCCTGTTATCCGACAGAAAGCGGGTTCACGCCAGAAGGTTGTTGTTTGCAAGATGACATCGGGGTGCCGGCCTGGCGTAGAACTGCTTCCAAAACAAAGACTTGCCCGGAAGCTACGTTGTTGTTGGCAAGATCCCCAGCGCGGGGTCCGATCCAGTAAACCTCGGCAGCGGAACGCTTTAGATCAAAAGCTAAGTGGTTGTTGGCAAGATGGGCCAGACGGCGGGCTTGGTCGCGTTGCCATTGCTTCCGGCGGTTCGCTGTCACGACCTCCGGGTGCGTTTCGCGATAGTGCTGCCAATAGTCGGGGTGACGCGCCCGCCATTTTCGCGGGCTGTCCAGGCAAACTTGGCGATACTCGGAATCTGTCTGGAGGCGCTGGCGGTGATACTCCGAGCGGCGTCGCCGTTGGCAGTCGGCTTGGCTACAAACGGTCTGTTGCGGCCGGTAGGGAGAGGGTTGAAACGGTTGTTGGCAGTAGCGGCAGCGGTGAGTGGCAGACAAGAACCAGCACTCCTTCGCCTGCTAATTTCAACAGCAGGGGGAGCGGTGAAAGAATTTAGAGTCTGGCTGAGAGTCCGGACTGCCTCCCCCGCATGGGCCTATTAAGCGCTGTTGCTTTCAACGGCAAAACTGATGGACTTTTACACCAGCACCGACACTCATTTAGCTCTGGGTTCGCCCTCCCGCTTTGGGCCTGCTTGTAAGCCCTCGATTTTGGTCAGGTCTAAACCGATCGAGTCTTGTAGCTTTTCATCCGAGAAGTCGTACTCGCCGTGCAGGTTGACGTGCTGCCAGGTGACCACCGAACCGTCGCGGACGGCGTTGAGGATCTCTGTTTTGCGCTCCTCGCTGTCGGCTTCGTAAAGTTTCTGCGAGAGGTAGAGATAGTTCCAGCAGATGATCGCGTTCTTA
>JAFAZU010000134.1 GCA_019239585.1 Acidobacteriaceae bacterium | reverse complement strand
AATATCAGCGTGATCGACAAAGCTCCTCAAACCCTTTGGCGGGTCGACTTTGATCCCTCCCGACAGAGCCAAAAGAATTTATCGCATTACATATGAACAGCCCGAAATTGGTTTGGAAGACATTCGTACCAAAAATCTTGGAATTATGTGGGGATGGTTCACTTTACCGCAAGCCCACATCATAGCGACAACTCCATCTTCAGTTTCCGTTTTGCCGACCAGAACAAAGCCGCTGGGCGGCGGACGCTGGCGCGCTGGCGGTGACCTCTGGTGAGAGGTCGATAGAGTAGCGGGTCATAAGGAGGTCCTTTTGACCCGTTTACGCCAATTGATGCTGGAAGAGCTCCAGCGTCGGAACTTCTCTTCTGAAACAATACGCGGCTATCTCGGCACGGTCGAACGCTTCGCACAGTATTTCGGCAAGCCGCCGGATCGGCTTGGCCCCGATCAGATACGGCAGTGGCAAGCACATCTGCTGCACGAACGGAAGCTTGCTGTCGGCACCGTGGTCAACCATGTTGCCGCACTGCGCTTCTTTTTCCGGCGTGTGCTGAAACGGCGGCTACCGATCGACTCGATTCCCTACCCGCACTACACTCATCACCGCACGCCGCGCGTCTTGAGCCCGGACGAAGTGGCTCGGATGATTGAGGCGGCGGGCACTCTGCAGGCCCGTGCCATTCTCATGATTTTGTATTCCACCGGCATGCGGCGCACGGAACTGGTTCACTTGCGCGTCGAGGACATCGATAGCGAACGCATGGTCATCCATATTCATAAAGGCAAAGGCGGCAAGGATCGTGATGTGCCGCTCTGTCCCAGGCTCCTCGAAACGCTCCGCGACTACTGGCGCTGGAAGAAGCCGAAAACGTGGCTGTTTCCCGGTCAGCCCCGAGAGGAAGGCAAGCACCTGACCGACAAGGCCATCTGGCATGTCTGCCAGAATGCGGCGCAACACGCTGGCATCAAGAAACGCGTGAGTCCGCACATGTTGCGGAAGGATTTGGCATACTACACTACCTTTCAGAGTTCGTTCATTCTAAAGGCAATTGGCCCTGGCCGATGAGGATCTGCGGCGGTCGATGGGCACCGCGGCGAACGGCTTCCACCTCCGCCCGCACTGCTGGTAGCGACAGATCCGTCTTCTGAATGATCCAAGGCGCGCATTTCACGATTTGTTTGGCCGGAAGTACCTGTTCACGAATCAGCCGCTTGATTACGGTATCGCTCACCTTCAGTTCTCGCGCTGCCTCCTCTTGGGTCACCCAACCATCCTGCTTCTGAAAAGGAGCGATCTTGTGATAGTGGCGGAGCCCGGCCACACGGGAGGCATTCCAGGTCTTTTCTTGACCAGTCGCATACCCGAGACGATTCAGAATCGCGGCGATCGTTTTGTCCGGGCTTACCTTCGCCAATTCGCTTACCAGGTCAATGACAGGTCGATCAGCACCATATCGATGTTGTCCCGGCTTGTTCCGTTCCACTCGCAACTCCGTGTGTACTCCCCCCGCCCAGTGCAGTCGAAGGCGATACCTCGCGCCATCGTCTTCCGGGTCAACGACGACCTCCACCAACACGGTCCGTAAGATCCGCTTTTTCAATGGGACAGGCGCCCCCGGATGATTCCACACCGCCACCAAGTCCTCGCTGAGATTCATCAGTTCCTGCTTCTGCGCTGCGCTGAGGGTCGTTGCGGTAGAAGTGGCGGTGGTGAGTCTGGCTTCCGCTTCGGCAACCTGTACGAGTGCCCGATTCCAGCGAGCTTCCAATTCACTCGCTACCAATCTGTTCTCGGGGTCCACGGCATCGTATTGCCGGCGAGCGCGCTTCTCTTCATAGCGAGCTCGTTCCAGCGCCAATTCCAAGGCTTTTCGTTTCTCTTCATCTTGGATCTGGACGTGTTCGCTGAGTTGGAGGGCTGCTTCAATGCCGGCCGGTTGAATACCAGCCAGTACACTCTCGGCCACCGCTCGATCCAGCCGCAGGCTTCCCATTGTCAAGCATCGACTGGATTCGCGGTCGCCCCGGTCACCCCGGCAGACGTATCGTGGCACGCGGCCGCCCCTGCCGCTGTAAACAACTTGGAGTTTTCGGCCACATCGCCCACACCGCAACAAGCCAGACAACAACGCGGCTCCTAACTTCGCCGCACCGCCAGCTTCCCCTTCCGACCACACCACATTCGCCTCCAGCCGCCGTTGGTTTTCCAAGTACTCCTCCCAACTGATGTACCCCGAATGATGGTCCACAAGCAAGATCTTCCACTCTTCGGGAGGTTTCCGGTAGCGTGAGCTTTGGCGGGCTCGCCCCTCCTCGATCACCGTTCGCGAAGCCGTCTTCCCGTAGGCGAACGCGCCAGCGTAACACGGATTTTTCAAAATCTGGCGGATCCTTCCGCTGCTCGGCAACTGCCAAGTCACGTTGCGACCACACGTGCCGGGCTCAGTTCGCGGCAAGGGAATCTTTTGTTCACGGAACCAGATGGTTGCCTGGCGAGCGCTTCCCAGCTGACGGAACTTTTCGAAGACGGCGGTGATCGCCTGCTGTACCTGCAGGTCGGGGGTTTTCTCAATTTGATCCTCTTCATTGCGGGCAAATCCGACCGGAACTTCCCACAACGCAAAACCACGTCCTGCCTTCTGTTCAAATGCTTCACGGGCCCGCTGCCTTAATAGCCCTAACTCAAATTCCGCCATGGAGCCCTTCAGCCCGAGGAGGAGGCGATCATTCAGTTGCCTGGGATCATAGACGCCATCGCTGTCAATCAGTAACGTTTCCGTCAGCGCACATAGGTCCACAAGGTGATGCCAGTCACGGTTGTTGCGCGCCAAACGGGAAGCCTCCAGGGCCAGCACCGCTCCGGCTAGTCCCTGGCAGACGGATGTCAAGAGCCGACCGAAGCCTGGTCTTTCTTGCAGCCCTGCACCGGAGCGGCCCAAATCCTCATCAATCACGACCACTTTGGCAAAGCCCAGTTGCTCCGCCCGCTTCGCCAGAGCGTATTGGCGTTCCTTGCTCTCCAGATGGAAGCGCACTTGTTGCGGCGTGGACTGTCGAACATAGACGTAGGCTCCCCGCTGGAGGTGATGGTCTTTAATCTTCTCGCTCATTTGGCCTCCGATCGTGGGGGGTGAGAACCGTTGCGAGTATCTGCCGCCACAGGGAGCGACACTCCTGCTGAACTGGTTCCGGGAGCATCGTCCACAATGGCTCGTCGTCGAACCTTAACTCGCGCTGTCGTAGTCCGTTTGTCGGATCGTGCATCAGGACCTCCTGACGGAGATTCTGCATAATCGCGATCACGGGAAGTCGACGGGAGGTCATGATCGTCGATCAATCGACGCAGGTTGAGCAGCGCGGCGATCGCAATGCGAGGCACAGGCTCAGTAATGAGGCGGCTGCAAAACTCAGGATCTAACATCCAGGCCGGAACCGTGAGGGACGGCTTTCCAGGAGGCTTTACAATGACCTGCTCCTCCACGCGACGCAGATGGCGAATCACTTCGACAGCCGCGCCAAAGAGAGGATGGCAGTGATAGCAGATTGTTGCTGAGCTCAGACGATGAGCAGTACGTGGACGCTTTACGCCACAGCT
>JAFAZU010000069.1 GCA_019239585.1 Acidobacteriaceae bacterium | reverse complement strand
ACGCCCGGCTTGCTAGCTTTGTTTTCTTTGGTGACGTTGCTGGCCGACCGGCTCGTTTGCAAGAACAGGCTGCCCCTGCCGAACGAAGTTTGGTACACCAAACCGCGTCCGACGTTTAGTGATGCGCTGGCCACGGTGCGCCAGCACTATTGGACGCAAGCGGGTTTTCGCGTGTCCGGCCGCAAAGGCGACCGCGTAAAACTAACCAAAGGTCTGCGTGAGTCTTTGATTTATGCACTCTGTCGTGCTGCTTGATGGCCAAAGTCGAGCTTAGTTGGCGTTTGCGTGCCTAATTCTCAGGAGGTCAGCCCACCCGGCGCTGCAAATGGAGAACCGTCCGCCCAAGCGCCAACAATGGCCAAAGCCGCTGCCCCAAAGCGTTGATTTAAGAGTTGCTCTGGATGGCTTTCAGAAGCTGAGCTTTAAGCTCAGTTCCACTGTTCTGGCACCTCCGGCTTGAAAGAGAGGCGTCTGGCCGGTAGTAGGCGTTCCGGACCCCAGCATGAAATTAGTCATCGAAACCGGTTGTCCAAACAGAGCGCTCCCGGTATAGCTGACCGGGTTCGCAAAGGAGACGCGATTGGGTGCGTTGAAAGCGGCCACCGTTGCTTCGAGTAGGCTGCCGCGACACAGCCTCCACTGACGGCGGATATTGGCATCGATCTGAAACAGACCGGGGCCTGTCAACACATTTCGGCCCAGAGTGCCGGAAACGGCGTTAGTGGGTGTTCGAAAGGCGGCAGGATTCAGTTGACGTCCGCCCGGCACTTTGTCGTTCGCTATCCAAAGTGGCACGCCTACGATGAGGTCGGGTCGCCCGGTGTTATCGAAACCAAGTCCGATGCTTCGGTCGATTGTGGTCACGTCAAACGGAAAGCCGGTCCGGGCTTGCAGTGTTGCACCCACAATCCAGTTGTTGAGAAGAGGATGAAGGGAGTGATTACTAGCCGGCGCGGGCAGGCGGTATTGCAAAGAAGCCGTCAAGGTGTGCCGGATGTCGAAGTCGGAAGAGCCACGGTCCAGGGCGTTACGATAACCGGGATACGTCAAAAAAACCGTGTTGTCCCGTGACCCGGTATCAATTGAGTGGCCCCAGGTGTAAGAGATTAGCGTGTACAGATGAGGCGTGAGGTGGCCCGCAAACTGCGCCTGTAGCGATTCGTAATCCGAGCGCCCTCCGTTTGTAAAATACTTGGCTTGCAGCAGGCTAGTTTGTGGCACGAGGGAGGCTTCCTGCCGCAACAGGCTACGCCCGGCAGAGCCCACGTAAGAGAGGGACAGTACAGCATGGGAGCGAACGGGTTTCTCAAGCGATGTTCTCCATTCCCACACGCGGGGAATGTGCAAGACAGGAGCTTCCGAAATGTTTGGGGACAGAAGCGCCGCTCCTTGCAGCGGAAAAAATTGCCAATCTCCCAAAGCATTAGCTTTACCTGCGTTGATGGCGGAAGCAAAACCCGTATCATAAAACGTGCCTGCGCCCGCCCGGAGGATCAAGTTAGGATTTTTCCAGTGATGGGCAATCCCCAGCCTCGGCGCGAGTTGCGCGTAATTCGTGCGCCAGTACATGTGGCTCGGCGGGATAGGTTGGCCGAGAGGAACCGGCGGTGTCCCTGGCCCTTCCCAGTACCCGGCGTAAGGAAAGTTGCCGCTATAGGAATTCAGAGCCTTGCTAGGAAACGGTGTAATTTCCTGCCGCAGCCCATACATAACCGTGAGCCGATCCGACAAACGAAGGGTGTCTTGCACGAACGTCGATATCGTCTGGAGGCCGACCGAACTGTAGGGAAGGGCGGGAGAAACTACTGTCACCGTAAAGGGATTACCGGCGAGGAGAGCACTGGTGCTTCGTGCTACCAGAGATAAAGCGCCGTTGTAAAAACCAGGACTCGGACGCAGGTTGATGTAGTCTGTACCGGCCCGAAACTCATGGCGACCCCTGGGCACCGAAATGTTGTAAGTCCCTTCCCATTGGGTTTGCTTGCCAACGCCACTCGGCCCGGAAATGACCTGACCCACGCCGGCGATCGACAGCGCAGTAAGTTGCGTGAACCAAGAATAGTAATAAACAGGGCTCGTTGATGACGGTGTTGATGCTAAGGTGCTCGCATAGAAGGCGCGTTTGATGGCCTCAATAGCTGGTTGATCTTCTGTCGCGCCAGTTACGTGCTCGGACTCTGCTGAGACCTGGGAAAAATTTGCACGGAATTGTTGTGTGACTTGACCCAGAGCCAGATTCCAACCAATGGTGCCGCTTCTCCAGCGGAACCGAGCAATGGCTGATCCCAGATCCGTTGTGACCGAGGAGGAAGGCGCGTCAGTATAACGGGCGAACATCTGGAGTTTGCTTCCGAGCATCTGGTCCAATCGCAAGCTGTTACTGAATACCCTTCCGTCCTTGCGCAACGTAGAAGCGCCCAGAGCTTCGGTGGTGTTTAGCGCCGGGCCGAAGGGGGCAGGAAAGGCGTCGAGAAAGGGTTTATAGGCATTGCTGACCGAAGCACGGGCTGCCAGCGAGGGTGTTGGAAGCAGATGCAGGGTCGTGTCGCGAACGCTTGTTTGTTCGACTGTGGCGAAGAAGAAGGTTCTGTTCGGAACCACAGGTCCTCCCAGGCTGCCCGCCCAGCCACGAAGCAATGGTTTCGGAAGAGTCATAGAATAGCTCTGCGCAAACCAGTCACGGCTGTTGAGAAAACCGGGCCGGAGATAGCCCAAGGCGCTGCCATGGAATTCATTCGATCCCGCGCGTGTCTCTATGTCGATCTGAGCGCCCGGCCGCTCACCCCGTTCTGCGGCAAAATTGAGCGGCTTCAACTCCACCCGCTGCGTTTCTTCTCGTGATGCCAGACTTTGCGTGCTGCCGATTGTAGTCATGCCGGGCAGAGTCGCCCCAGGAAACGGCCCCACGGAGGAGACAATGCCGATGCCCGCGTTGCCGCTGATGCCGTCGATGCGGTATGAATTCGTTGTGGGCCGCTGGCCGGTAACGGAAAGCTGGCCTCCATCGCTGGTGGGGGCTGGTGTCACGATGGCTCCAGGCATCAAGGGATAGAGTGCCTGAAGGTCCCGGCCATTGACCGGAAGCGTGCTCTGGGGCGAGCCACGGCTGACGGTCAGGCCGTTAGCGTTCGGGTCGTTGCTGTCGTGATTCGCTTCCACGGTAATTTCCTGTTGTAACGGCAGGATGTCGAGGAGGAAGTCCATCGAGTGCGTTTTACCAGGCTGGACGGAGACGCCGCTTTTCGCGACGGTGCGAAAGCCCGGACGGCGCACAGTCATGCGATACCGGCCGGGCGCTAAAGGCGTGCTGACATACTTGCCTGCCGCATCGCACTCGATCTTCTGACGAGCGCCGGTCGCTTCATTTTGGATGCGAACTTCCGCATCGGGAAGAGCCGATCCCGAGCGGTCGTAGACCCCGCCGCTCAGGAATCCGCCTGCCTGTCCCTTCAAGAAAAGCGAGGCGGTGAGTAGGATGACCAAACTGTGAAAAAATTTATTCCCGATCACTAGCGATTTCCGGCTTGTGTACGCGCTAGTTGTTCTACCTTTTCCAGATCGTTCGGCAATTGACGCAAATCTCCTTCCCCCGTTTCTTCAGAGTAGCCAGTTAAAAGACGGCTCACCCTGGCGTCCAGGTTGCGGGCCGTTTCGAAGAGTTCCACTGCCTTCTTTTGCCAGATTTGATTATCGAGGAACTCTCCTGTAGCGGAAGATGACTCCAGAAGCGGCTTCAACGCTTCCCCGAGTTGCAGGGTTGTTTGTTGCAAAGCAAAAGCGTGGCGCTGACGTAGAGTACGTAAGGTCCCCTGGCCCGAAGGGCCTAACTGGCCTTCAACGGCGGGTGGAAACTTTTGCGCTAAAACCAGTAAGGCGTGCGCCTGAGCAAAAAGCCGGTTGCTTGCTTCCAAAGCGCGATCGGTGATGAGTTGCAGGGACGACGCTCCGCCTGCTTTCTCTTCGAGGCGGCGACGAAAGGCGGACGCTGTATTGGCGGAGTATGTATCCGGGTTGGGATTCGACCGTCTTCCCGTTCCAGTTGGCAAGCCGGAGCCGAAACGTACGAGCGTATGGGGCGCGTCCTGGAGCGCGTCTTTCACCTCGCTCTGGCGAGCAGGGGATAAACCGATTCCACTCACCACTACGTGCTGTCGCAAGGGATCAAAGTTCACATCAATCGGGTCTTCATCCGCGCCGATGGCATTCAACGCTGCCAGAACCTGCAGCATATCTTCCGGTGTGGCGAGGGTTTCTGTAGTCTTCGGAGAAGCTGCGGGGGTGTTGCGTACCGATGCTCGCGTTTGTATTTTCTCTTCCGGTTCCTGTTCCTCCATCTCCACGTCTTCTTTTCCCGCAAATCCGAAAAACGCTTTGACCGTGCGGGACGTGTCAGCACGCAGGGTGAGAGAGGCAGTATGGAGGAGACTGGCTGCGGTCTTGGTTTGCAGGCGATAGAAGCGTTTGGCTCCGCTCTCGTCGCGAATGGTAGTGACCTGATCCTGTTTTTCCGGCAACTGATCCCGCCATCGGGCGAAGGAGCGGGCGCTGAGCGGGTCCTCCCAACTGTAATTCGCTTTGATGAATAGAGTTTGGAGGTGATCGGAGGTGGACCGGTCGGCAGCCGCCACAGGTGAAGATCGTTCGCCCGGACGCAAAACGGCGGGCCGGAGCCAACGGCGCCCCTGCACAGTGAGCAGAAGGCGCGTCTGCGGTGGAGGCGGAGGCAGAGCGGCTGACTGGGTCAGAAGCTGCTGCATCTGCTCCTGGTCCGTGCGCCTGCCTGCAAATTGGTAAAGAGCCAGGAGAGCGCAGGCGCAAGCGGCAGCCGCCCAGAAAAACTTCGGCGGGATGAGGAACTTCTTTCTTTTTTTCCGTTCATCGAGCGCCTCCAACTGCGGACGAAGACTGGGCCATTCAGTTGTAGGCAGAGGCAAGGACCGTTGCAGAACCTGTTCGCGGTAGTCGTGATAGGCCAAGATGCCATCCTGCAATTGTTGTAAGCGATTTTGGCAAGCGGGGCAGCGTTGCAAATGAGCTTCGATGTTTTGCGTTAACTTTTCCGGTAGTTCCCCGTCCTCAAATCGAAGGAGATCCTCGTCGGAAAGGTGAGAGTGGTTATTCATGGACGGCCTCCGCGAGACGGGTAACGCCCCTTCGTAAAAATTCGTTGACGGTTGATAAGCTGATACCCATCACTTCCGCGATTTCCCGGTAGCGCAGGCCCTCCGAGCGCAGATACAGGCAGTTTCTTTGCTGCGGCGACAGTTCTCCCATCGCTTTGACAATACGCTTCATGCGTTCGCGGTCCAAGAGTTGGCGCTCGGGCGACTCTGCCGCTGGCTGCAGGAAACGATTCCAATCTGGGTCGATCATACGAAAAGATTTCTCCCGAGAGCGGACCTTCACTCCCTGATGATGGGCCACGCGGAACAGCCAGGCTCGCAGGTTTTCAATCCCCTGGCCCTTCCGTAGAGTTTGATAGAGCCGAAGATAGACGTCCTGCGTGACCTCCTGGGCTTGGGCGGCAGGCACGCCCAGATGCAGCAGGTAGGAGCAGATAGCTGTTCGTGTTTCCTCGTAGACACGCTCGACTTCCTCGTGCAAGCGGGACCGGTGGGAATCCAGAAGGTCAGTCAGAGGCGTCAATTTCTGCAAGCGAGTCGTGGGGTAGTGCTCCGCATCCGTCCGCATCACAATGATAGTTAACGGCCGAATCGAAAGCCGACATCAGCCGTTCCCGTATACCAGTTGTAGTCAGTAACGTATCGGTTGCTGAGATTACCAAGATCACCATAGAAGCGCCAATTGGTTCCCACCCAGAAGCGGCGATGACGATCCAGGGCCACACGTCCCCCAATGCTGGTTTGTTCCCGCCAGGCGCTGACAGCAGAAAAGCGTCGGGAACTCCAGACATAAGCTCCGCCCGCGCCGAGAAACAGTTCGACTCTCCCGTTGGCAAGTGGCAAAATTCCTTTGATGCCGAAGGGCAGCATTGTCACGCGATCTCTGTTCTGAAAGGGGAAATAGGTATAGCCCGTCTGTGAAGAGTAGATGGTGGTCGGGAAAGTGCCGCTCGAAATGCTAAAAATTGGCACGTACTGATAGGAGAAGACACTCGGCAGCGTCGTATCGACGCCGGCTTCACCCGCCAAGTATTTGAAGAACCGGTACTCATACCGACCAGTAAACGCGGGGCCTCCGTAGCCGCCGCCTGACCCGCCGACACCCAGGGTCACGGTGCTTGATCGAGAACTATCCTGGCCCAGAACGCTGGTGACAGCAACGCTGAGCAAAAGCATGCACATACGGAAACGCATGCCTGTTAAGAGTCTGGAAGGTCAGGTTTTTACTACGGAGAGTTCCCAAAAAATTTCGAGGACTGTCGTAAAACGCCTACCACCCCAGCTCCTAACTAACAGACGGGCCGGGCCCGTCCGTCATGAACTCCTCTGCCGTACCCCCCACGTTGCAGGCGCTGCTAGCCGCCATTTCTCACATTAATTAGCAGAGCTTGTTTAGCAGTTCCGTACGTGGTCGTTCCGCTTGCAAAAAGGTCAGCGCGCGTTCGTGCAGACACACCTTCCCTGTTCCCGTTATCCTTCTGCTTTCCAGTTGGCAAAGAGCGATCCGTCACGGTCCTGCGCGACGGACTAGCGGTCAACAGCGCAGGGTGGCATAGACATGCGCAAACACTCTCGCTACGGGATGCGCACTTGCCCACGATACCCAGATCTTGCGAGTGCTGACCCGCACTACAGCACCGATTTTGAGCAGCCGCAAGCGGATGGTCTGGACCTC
>JAFAZU010000409.1 GCA_019239585.1 Acidobacteriaceae bacterium | reverse complement strand
GCCGATAATCGCACCCTCCCCAACAGTAACGCCTTTCATAATAAATGAGCCTATGCCAATCCAAGCCCGTTTACAAATCCGAATGGGCTTGACATCGTCAGGGAAGGGCGGCAGCTTTTGAGCGCGCAGGCCAGCATCGCGCGGATGACCATCGCTATCCATAATTTGGACGTGCGAGGCGATATTGACCTCATCCTCGATGAGGATGCCTTTGTTAACCGTAAAGAATACGTTGTGGCCAATATCGACCCCGTCGCCGATCTGCAGAACGGGGTCATCATAAACACGACCGCTGGTAACGCCCATATGCCCGTAGATGCTGACGTTGTCGCCAATATAGATTTTCGTGTGGCCAACCACATGCGGCAGTGCCCAAAGCTGAAAGTGGCGTCCTACTCGTTCGCAACGGCTTCGGAAGATCGGTTCGTAGTAGAGGTAGGTACAGGCACGGATGAAAGTGTACTTAACGGTGTAATGCGATTCATACAACAGCCGGAAAGCCGGTTTTAGCAAACCAGGTATGGGAAGATTGGCGTGCATCAGCCCCCTGGCAATCGCGCGAGCTCGGCTGAAAAACCAGCCGTCACCTCTCCGCAGCCTCAGCGTGAACTGATCAACGAAACTCACTGCAAGTCCTCCGAAACAGCGTCATCAGGTTAGTTGCGGCTACTGAACTTTTTCTTATAGATTCAACTGTCAATAACTTTGATCCAATCGTTACTATTTATTGTATGAGTTCCGATGGGACCCGTTGCTAAGGGCGGGCAACAGCGGTGACTGCGGTGGCGAAGACGAATTCGTAGTTAGGGTCCACCGGTGGTTTCTGTCCGAGCAGGATGTCGTGAATATCGTATGGGTTAGTGGGGCCACTGACGCTGTTTCGCAATACCTGGAAGATGTGTTCGATTCCCTGCGCGTCATCAATGTCGATATCGATGGCGTAATCGTTGCCGGTATTCCCGCGACGCTGAAAGGTTAGTTGCAAATTTCCGTAGTGGTCGAAAGTTTTATAGCTGGACACGATAGCGTAGCCGGGAAGCGGATCATGTAATACGGCTGAAACGGGGTGGAACAGATGGGAATGCGCTGTTTCTTCTACCAAAGCAGCAGTAGTGCGGAGGAAAATCCTGTCCTGCTCCATGCGCAGTAAACCGCTGTAGTGATCGAGGCAGGTTTGCCCGTCGGGCAGCGGGGTAGCCGTCGATTTTGCCATGATGTTCAGATAGCAAGCTTTTAACAACGGATAAGGACCGAGCGCAGCGTAGAGTTGCGTTCCTGTTAAATAGCCGCCTGTTCCGTCGTTGAAGCGCGGCACTTGCGCTTCCTCCAAAACTTGCCGTGCTTTCGGCTGAAGGCTTTCAAAGCTGGGAGCGTTAATCGAAACAACTTTCTCCGGATCGACCGGAACGGGCAGAGAGAACGGGGTTGCTTTTCCTTCCGCCAAATAAATAAAGAATTGAACGATGCGGTGATTAGCGGGTGTTACCATCACGCGGTACAGCGGTCCGACGTTGATGTCGATGCCTTCGATCAGTATCTCCCGTTGGACACGCTCGCTGACCTGAAGATGGGTGGAAGCGTGCGCTGAAAAAAGATCGACTGTAACGCGGTCATTCAGATCCCTGTTTGCTGCATCAGTTAGCGTTAAGGCAAGGCTTGCGGGCATGAACCACCCAGGATAAACTGATTAACTTGAAAAAGCTCCTCTTGCCATTCTAGGAGAGTTGAAGTATTATTCTCCTAGAAATACTAGGAAAGTTGATATGGGCAAAAGACCGGTTGAATCCGTGGATCTGCTCCAAGGTACTTTGGACATGCTGATTTTGAAGGCTGTCTCGCTGGGGCCGTTGCACGGATATGGCGTTTTGCAGCGTATCCAGCAGATTTCGAAGGACGCGCTGCAAGTTCCGCAGGGATCACTCTATCCGGCGCTCTACCGGCTGCAGCACCGGGGCTGGATTACGTCGGAGTGGGGAGAAAGCGAGAACAATCGAAGAGCCCGATATTACACGCTGACGGCAGCGGGGCGGAGGCAATTGCGCCTGGAAGCAGAGGAATGGTCGCGCTTAACGGATGCGATTGCAAGCGTAATGAATACGCGTCCTGAGGAGGTTTAAAGGTATGCTCCCGCGTTTGCGGTCCTGGTTTGATGCCGCCCTGCACCGGAAGCAGTTCGAGGGGGAAATGGATAGCGAGCTGCAAGGGCATATTCAAGCGTTTACTGAAGACTTAATCCGGCGTGGCGTGCCTCGCCCCGAAGCCGAGAAACAAGCAACTCGTGAGTTTGGAGCTATGCAACTGTATAAGGATGAATGCCGGGATGCCCGTGGATTACGATGGGCGGACGAATTTGTCCGGGATCTGCGATACGCGTTCCGCCTGCTTTGGAAGAGTCCTGCATTTACTCTAACAGCGGTGGCGACGCTGGCGCTCTGCATAGGGGCGAACACCGCCGTTTACAGCGTGGTGGACGCCGTACTGTTCCGGCC
>JAFAZU010000240.1 GCA_019239585.1 Acidobacteriaceae bacterium | reverse complement strand
GCTTTCGCGCATTTGTTTCCTGCACCGCGGGCATGCTCATCCTCTTCTCTCGGGGTACGGGTAGCATCGACGACAAACAGAATGAGGTCACGATCCAGCAGGGCGCTACGCACGGTTTCCATCATGCGGCGGTTCAGGAGCGTATCGGATTTGTGGATGCCGGGAGTATCGATAAATATGATCTGCGCGTCGGGAGTGTTGAGAACGCCCTGAATAGCCGTGCGCGTCGTTTGCGCCTGGTACGCGGTGATAGCAATAGGCTCGCCGACCAATGCATTGAGCAAAGTAGATTTACCGGCATTGGGGCGTCCGGCTATCGATACAAATCCTACGTGATGAGCAGACATTAAGCAGTGGCGCTCACGGGTGTTGGCGCAGGAGAAATACGAACTTCTTCTACCCGGCGTTCGTTACCGGCCAGAACCTCGACCCGGATGCCGCCGCGTTCTATTGCTTCACCGACTTGCGGGACATGGCCGAGCCATTCTGTCATGAGTCCGCCAATCGTGGTGGATTCGGCGTCTTCCTCGGGTCGGAAGTTGAGAAGGTCGTGCAAGCGATCCAGATCCAGGCTGCCGGAAGCGACGTAGACGTGATCGGATTCCTGCCGGACGTCGTGGTCGGGTTCGTGTTCGTCACGGATTTCACCTAAGATTTCTTCAACCAGGTCCTCCATCGTGGCAAGTCCGGCAGTGTTGCCGTATTCATCCACCACGATCACCATATGAGAGCCTTCGTGCTGCATGTCACGCAGCAGAGTGCTGACCGGCTTGGTTTCCGGAACCAGGGGAATGGGGCGGATTAAATCCTTCAGCGGCTTGGTTTGTCGGTCTTCCTCGTCCAGTTCAAACATGTCGCGGACATGCACGAAACCGATAATGTTGTCGATATTGTCATCATAAACGGGAATACGCGAGAACTGCTCGTGAATGACAAGCTGGCGCAGGTCTTCCAGCGATTTATCGACGGAGATGGCTACGATATTGGGGCGCGGGGTCATCACCTCACGGACGCTCTTATCGCCGAATGCTACGACCGATTGGATGAGTTTGCGGTCCTGCTCTTCGAGTATGCCTTCCTCTGCGCCAGCCGTAATAAAGGCCTCTACGTTCTCTACGGAATCAACCGGAGTGTTCTCGCCACGCGAGCCGCTATTGAGATCGAGAAGCGACTGGAAACCACGCACCAGGGCCGCTAAGGGCCATCCGAGTGTGCCGAGAAGTTTAATGACAGGAACCAGCCGCAATAGCCAAGTGCCTTTTGTGCGTCGATAGAGAAAGATAGGAACGAAGTAGGTAGAGATCAGGGTGGCAACACCTGAACAAAGAACCGCTTCCAGCACGCTTTGCCAATGCGGAACCTGCGGGCGGACCAGGGCGCAGAAATAAAAAATGCCGATGAGAAACAGGAATGTGTGTTTGACGAGCGAAAACGCCAGCGACCCAAGTTCCGGCTCAAAGTTAATCTTCCCGGCCAGGGTTTCGCGGAAGTAATCAAGTGCGGGAACTTCGCGGCGAATCAGCCGGAGAGACTCCAGGTACAGCAGCTGAACATGGGAAACAAACGCCAGCATACCTGTGAGCGCGAGGGCGATGCCGATGCAAAGAAACGTCATGGAGCAGACCTCGTCAGCGTGCTTCGCGAAATCAGGCTGGTCGGCAGACCGAACTGATCGCGCCACTTCCCTTCGGCGCGCGCCATTTCTCCATTATCTGCCTCGTGATCCATGCCGGTCAGGTGCAGGACGCCGTGCAGCATCAGTATACAGATTTCGTCGGTACGGGTATGGCCAAACTCGCGCGCCTGCACTTCGGCGCGATTAACTGAAATGGCCAAATCCCCCAGTTCGCCTTCGGCAGCGTCGGAAGGGAACGAGAGAACGTCGGTCGCGTAATCATGCCGCAGAAATTGGGAGTTCAAACTACGGAGTTCATCATCAGTAGTGATCAGACAGGTGAAAGCCCGGCCGTTGGCAACTTCCTGAGATAGGACTTGCGCAAAGCTCTTCAATCGGCGCTTTTCCGTGAGTGTCAATTTTGATTGGTTAGGGAGTGCTCCGAAGAGCACGGTACTGCCATCAGGTGACATAGATTGATAACTTAAGCAACAGACCCGTAAGCAGGAATTTCCACAGTTGTGTCCGCAGGCGGCGGATCGGCTGGAACTGGCGGCTGGGAGCTTTCGGGTCCCAGCTTCAAACCAAGCTGACGTTTTGCGCCGATCAGTTCGTTGTAGCGGTCGTAAGCCTTTACAATGCGCTGCACCAGGACGTGGCGAACCACGTCTTTGTCTTCGAAATTAACAAAGGCAATTCCTTCGACGCCGGTTAAAACTTCTATGGCATTGAACAAGCCGCTCTTCTTGCCGCTGGGGAGATCGACTTGCGTGGGATCGCCAGTAACAACCATTTTTGAGTTAAAACCTTGGCGAGTCAGAATCATTTTCATCTGCTCAACGGTGGTATTTTGCGCTTCATCAAGGATGATAAAGCAATCGTTCAGCGTGCGTCCGCGCATAAAGGCGAGAGGCGCAATTTCGATCACATTGCGCTCTACAAATTTCTCTACCTTTTCCGCGTCAATCATATCGAACATGGCGTCATAGAGCGGACGGAGATAGGGGTCGATCTTCTCCTGTAAGGTGCCGGGCAGAAAGCCGAGATGCTCACCTGCTTCCACGGCCGGGCGCGTTAAAATAATCCGGCTGATCCGTTTGTTGAGCAGCGCGGCAATGGCCATAGCAACTGCCAGATAGGTTTTACCGGTGCCAGCAGGGCCAATGCCGAAGGTCAGGTCATGATGTTCAATGGCATCCACATAACGGCGTTGGTTGACCGTTTTGGGCGCCAGGACCTTTTTACCGAAGGCACGCGATTTGCCGCTTTCAACCAAGCGACGCAGCGAGACATTCGGGTCCACGGTGACAATCCGCAGATAATTGTTTAGCTCACCGCTGCTGAAGGCGTTACCTTCTTTCACTAAACTGACGTAGTCTTCAAGAATACGCTCTGCCTGACGCACCTGCGGCTCATCACCTTCCAGCTCCAGGGAGTCGCCATCCAGAAGGCGGGTACAGACATTCAACTCGGATTCGAGAAGACGGATATTTTCATCACGAGTACCGAAAAGGCACTCGATTCCACGTGAGATCTGAACAGAAGACTTCATCAAGAAGAAATTTTGGAAAAATTTACCGGACAGAGAAAGGACACAGAAGATTTGATATGGTTTAGTGCGCTAGAAGTGCGAGGGGCGATTGAGAGTCTCAATGAAATTGCTGAGCTTACAAGCAGAAGCCTATAGAATTCTCAACTCATAGTATAGCACTTTGTTGACTGTTTATAACGCTATTAACTCCAGCAGATTTGGCAGTTTTGAGAGCCGGTCAATCAGGTAGTCACAAGGGTAGTAAATAATTCTCAGAAATTTTTACCGCCTTTGATTGAATAATTTGCACGAGCTTAAGGGCTATGCAGGTAAATTCTACTCCCTTTTGCCGAGATGGCCTATGCTACGTTCAAGTCGCTCGCAAGAATAAATCAAGAGAGAAAAGCAAGGGAGAAGACACATGGGCGTACTCATTGAAATGCCGGTTCGGAATCAAACAGACATTGAAGCTACAGTGGAAAACCACAAAGCGGCAGCTGGCGTCGAGACATCAACAACTGACTTTTCAGTTTGGACCAATGCGCCAAAAGAGCGCACAGTGGCTTACTTCCCGACGTATTCAGCTATTTCTAAGACCATGCAGACGGCGATGCGCGGCTGGGTGCGCGAATGGTTTTTCGCGAATCCTGAAGTCTTACTGCGACCCCACACGGCTTATCCCATTCTGGTATTTCAATGCACGCATCCTTTCGCCGGAAAGCCAACCAACATCTTCACCTACGATATTCAGCAAACCGAAGCATTGAACAGAGCGTTCGCATCGGCGGCAAGCAAGCTGGGACGGGAGTTGAAGGCACTGAACACACAAGATTGTCCGTGGCTGACCCGTGAGCACTACTTTGCTTACCGCAGTAAAGAAGTGGTGAAGTATGTCATGAAAAATCGTAAGGCCATTTACAAGATGCTCAATGTGGAAACGATGCTCATGGACAGCATTTTAAAATTCGCGGTCATTGATATTCCGAAGCTGGGGCTGGAAGAAGCGCTGGTTCTGCTGCGACGGGCGTTCAACACGCAACTGCACCGTTTTTCGGAACAGTTTGATCTGAGCACTCGCACGGAGGAGCTGCTGCGAATTGCGACGGATGTTCTGAAGGCTAAGATCTCCGAAGAGAAGGTGGTTGAAATGCCACAGCGGAAGGGGAATGTGGTGCAGATGCCTCGCCGGAACGATGCTGTAGTAGAAATGCCCTTGGCAGCTTAATTGGGCGGAAGTGAGAACGGGGGAGCAGACTTGATGGTCTGCTCCCCTGGAGTTTGTTTTTGGTACTTACCTAAAGCTTGACCGTAACGGTCTTGATTTCAGAGTACTGCTGAAGGCCGTACTCGCCCAGTTCCCGGCCCATGCCGGATTGCTTGAAGCCGCCGAAGGGCGCTGCGGCGTCGAAGACGTCGTAGCAGTTCACCCAGACGGTACCGGCGCGAACGTTGTTTGCAATGTGATGAGCATTGCCGATATCGCGGGTCCAGATAGCGGCAGCTAAACTGTAAATGGTTTTGTTGGCGCGTTCGACCAAATCATCCATATCGGTAAATTTCATGATGCTCATGACGGGGCCGAAGATTTCTTCCTGTGCAATCTTCATTTCGTCCTTCACGTCGGCAAAGACGGTGGGCGCCACGAAGTAACCGCGATCCCCTACGCGCTCGCCGCCGCACATCAGCTTAGCGCCTTCCTGTTTACCCGACTCA
>JAFAZU010000162.1 GCA_019239585.1 Acidobacteriaceae bacterium | reverse complement strand
AAGGGGCGAAGTTTGCCCCGGTACCGGACAAGCTGAAGGTCTCCACGAGTGATCCGCAATTCTTTACTGGCTCCCTCTGGATTATGGCTCCCGGCTCCTGGCAGGTGCGGCTCACGGCGGAAGGGCAGAATGGCGCGGGAGTTTTGTCTGTGCCGTTGCCTTCCGCCGCCCTGACCACGAAACCCATGCAGTCGGGATTAGGCGCAGCATTGACGTTCATGATGATTCTGCTCGCCGGCGGCCTTGTTCTGATTGCCGGGGCCTCGGCGCGTGAAGCCAAACTTCCAGGCGGCATGAGGCCTAACACCGAACAATTGCAGCATGCCCGAACCGCTATGGCCGTGGCTCTTGTGGTTGTGATCGGCACCCTCGGTTTGGGCCGCTGGTGGTGGAGTTCGTCAGAAGCTCGGTATCGAGAAAACGTGTACAAACCCCTACGGATGGCCGCTGTGCTGAACAACGGCGTTCTGACGCTCACTATGACCGATAGCGGCTGGCTCAAACCGAAGGACGAAAGATCCTTACGCTTGCGTCCTGCCTTTTCCGTCAGAACGGTAGACGATCTGATTCCCGACCACGACCACCTCATGCACCTGTATGCCATTCGCCAAGCGGGTTTGGACGTGGTTTACCACCTGCATCCTGACATGACCGGAAGCGGCGTATTTCAATTGCCCTTACCAAAGATGGAACCCGGCACTTACCAGCTTTACGCGGATGTCGTGCATGCTAACGGCTTTCCGGAAACCATGACCGCGACAATACAAATACCTGACGGTTTTAAGGGAAGGCCCTTGAGCGGCGATGACGCTAACGGGAAAGCAGCGCCTTGGCAACAGGCGTCCGCGTCAGAAACAGCCTTTACACTCCCGGACGGATACAAAATGGAGTGGCTTCGCCCGGACAAGCCATTGCAAGCGAAACAAGCAACCCCGTTCCGGTTCCGCCTCCTGGATGCAAAAGGCATGCCGGCCCAGGACGTGCAGTTCTATATGGGCATGTTAGGCCATGCGGCGTTCGTCAAAACTGATGGGACCACATTTGCTCACATCCATCCGAACGGTTCAGTTGCTATGGCCTCGTTTATGCTCGCCCAAAATCAATTAGGGGGGAACTCGTCCACCGACATGCCCGGCATGGACCACTCCATGCACGCCGGAAGCGAAGCGTTACCGAACGAAGTGACATTCCCCTACGGATTTCCCAGTCCCGGCAGGTATCGCATCTTTGTGCAGATGAAACACGGCGGAACGGTTGAAACTGGCATTTTCGATGCGAATGTGAAGTAGGATATCGGCAAGGCTTCCTTCCCAAAAACCCACTGAGGACTTGCCCAGCGCTGCGAAACGACGTTTGCACGGCCGTCGATGCCAGCCTAAACGAAGCAAACCGATACTGGAGTTGTAGTGAATGCCTTAATCTTTACTGTCCTTGCCCTCTTTGGGTTTAGTCACCTGAGCGCACAACAGCCTGTCTGGCAGCCATCCCCGGGCCATACACAAATCCCAATCTGGCCGGGCGCCGTACCGGATGCGCAGCCGGTAACAGGACCAGAGACCGCTATCACGAGAGAGAAGGACCACTTGGTTGCCGGTAAGCCGTGGACATACTTAGAACGAGTCTCGCTGCCGACGATGACGGTCTATTCGCCAACGGGCAAGAATACGGGGGCCGCGGTCGTTGTGTTTCCTGGCGGAGGATATGAAGTCCTTGCCATCGATCTGGAAGGCACTGAGGTTTGTGACTGGCTCACATCCAAAGGAATCACCTGTGTGCTGTTGAAGTACCGCGTGCCGTTTTCCGGGCCGCATTGGGAGGAAAAATGTAACTGCCAAGTCATCCCGAAAGCACCATTAGCCTTACAAGATGCCCAAAGGACGATCGGGTTAGTTCGTCTGCATGCAGCCGAGTGGCACATTGACCCACACAAGCTGGGGGTGCTCGGCTTCTCCGCAGGCGGCCATCTCGTCGCCGCGACCAGTGTCCACTTTGACAAACGCCTATATTCCGAAATCGATGCTGCCGACAAGCAAAGTTGCCGTCCTGATTTCGCGGTCGCTCTTTATCCTGGTCATCTGGCAGTGAAAGAAGGCTCACTTGCATTGAATCCCGATATCGCGACCCACATCACCGCGCAGACACCGCCCACGTTCCTCCTGCAGAATGAAAATGACAATGTTGATAGCATTTGGGACTCGCTCACGTATTATGTGGGCTTGAAGAAAGCGGGCGTGCCAGTCGAGTTCCATTCGTATGCAGAAGGCGGGCATGCCTTCGGTCTTCGCAGAACGAAGGATCCCGCCACGGCATGGCCGCAACTCGTGGAGACCTGGCTAAAAACAATTGGGATGATTTCGGAGTAATCACCACATCTATACCGCCGCCCAAGTAGCGCCTGTATTAATCCGTTTTGTCGATCATTATTGAACGCGGAAAATGTCCACTGGATTTGCCTTCATAGCACGGTGAGCAGGAAGGTAGCTTGCCAGGAATGCAGCGACGAGGAAGAACAAAATAGTTGCTGCAAAGGTGAGTGCGTCGGTGGATTGCACGCCGTAGAGAATGCCGGACAGGAAGCGCGTCAGCCCCCAGGAGGCTAAGAGACCGACTGCGATGCCATAGACGGCGAGCCGTAATCCTTCACCAATCACCGAAAGTCGAAGCTGATTGGGCTGAGCGCCTAAAGCCAGGCGAATTGCCATCTCATGCCCGCGTTGCGCAACGGTATAAGCCATTACGCCATAAATTCCAATGGTCGCCAGTATAAGGGCAAAGAACGCGAACAAAGTCAACAGAATTGTGCGAAACCGCCGCGCCTGAACAGAGGAGGCAATCACCTCGTTCATGGTGCGAACGTTGTAGACGGCCTGATCCTTGTCGACTTGATGAATCGCCGCTATCGCGGACGATGTAATACTCTTCGGGTCCATGGCAGTTCGAATGACAAGCACGAGAGCCGGCCAAGGATCTTGCGCGTAGGGAACATACATGGCGGGGCGAGGGGTTTTGTCCAGTCCCTGTTGCGCCACGTCTGCCGCGACTCCCACCACAAGGCTCCAATCCAGCCCCTCTACTTTCATATACTTGCCGACTGCGCCTTCCTTGGGCCAGAAGTGACGGGCCATAGCCGCGTTTACAATGACGGTGCCGGGCGCATTGGCCGAATCACGATCCGTAAATACTCGACCTTCGAGGATAGGAATATGAAGCGTGCGGAAGTAATCCGGGCTGATGGCCAAATAATAGGGAGAAGCGTCTTCCCCCGGCACGGAAGGACGGCCTTTAATTTCGACACCACGCCGGCTGCCTCCTGGGTCCAAGGGCAAACGAGAGGTGACAGCGGCAGAACGAACTCCGGCGAGCGAGCGGATTCGCTCCAGCACCTCCGCAGCAAAGCGATTTCGATCCGCCGGCCTCCCATATTGCGCTGGCGGGAGCGAAAGCTGCAGACTCAGAATATGCTCCGGGCTGAAACCTTGAGGCATAGAAAGCAGGCGATCAAAGCTGCGAATTAAGAGTCCTGCGCCGATCACCAGAATCGCAGCTAAAGCAACCTGCGCCACCGTTAAGAGCTTTCTGCTTCGGTTGACGTGCGCTCCGCCTGTGGAGCTGCGGCTGCTCTCTTTCAATGCACAATTGAGGTCGCCCCCCGCAGCTTGAACGGCCGGAAAGAGCCCAAATAGAATCGTGGACAGCACCGAGACGCCTATGGCGAATGCGATCAAGCGGAAGTCGATTTGTAAGCCGCCGGGCGGCAGAACATCGGCTGGAAGAAGCATTTCGAGTGATCGCAGAGCGTAGTGGGCGCCTACCAAACCGAGAGTGGCGCCAGCCAACGAAAGAAACGAACTCTCAACGGTAAGCTGTCGAATCAGGCGCAATCGCCCTGCCCCGAGCGAGCCGCGAATCGCCATTTCCTTCTGGCGCATAGTGCCGCGCGCCAGCACGATATTAGTCACGTTGGCGCAAGCAATGAAAAAAAGCACGGCGACAGCGGCCAGCAGAATAAGGATGGCAGGACGCGTGTTGCCAACCAGATCATCCCGCAGCGAGACCAACTGAGGACCGTCGCCTTCTTCTGCGTCTTTGTACTGCTCGACCAGCCGACGAGCAATGACTTCTACTTCCCCTTGCGCTTGGCGCATGGTGACAGATGGTTTCAACCGCCCGATGATGTCGAAGTAATGGCTGCTGCGCGACGTAGACAGATCGATCAACGGTCGCAAAGGATGCTCGGGAACCTGGAAACGCGCTGACGCCCACAGGCCGGCGTTGCCCGGAAAGGTGAAATGACGAGGCATAACGCCAACGACTACCCTGGGTTCGCCGTCCAACGAAACGATCTCGCCAATCACGTCGGGCGATCCTGCGTACCGGCGCTTCCAAAGCGAGTAGGAAAGAACGACGGTTCGGGGACCGCCCGGTTTGTCCTGTACGGGATTAAGCGTCCGGCCCAGCTCCGGTGAAATGCCCATGGTCGCAAAGAAGTTGGGAGTCACAACCGCGCCGAGCACGCGCTCGGGCCTGTTCTCGCCGCCTAAGTTGAACGAGTAGTGGCGATATGCGGCCAGGTCTTCGAACGATTTCGCCTCACGCCGATAGTCGAGATAGTCGGCGGGAGACAAACTAGATAGGTTGCCCTGCCAACGCTCATACAGGCTCACTAGGCGTTGCGCTTCAGGGAACGGTAGCGGCTTAATCAGCGCCGCGTCGGTGACGCTAAAAATAGCGGACGTCGCGCCGATTCCCAGGGCTAGTGTCAGGATCACTGTCGCCGTAAACGTCGGTGACTGCCGTACCGTACGGATTGCGTAGCGCAGATCTTTCCGCAGGTCCTCGAACCACAAAACACGCTGGCTCTCATAAAAGCATTCTTCCGTTTGTAGCACGTTGCCGAATTTGAGTCGCGCCGCCGTCTCAGCTTCCGTCGTGCTCAGGCCCTCCTCGCGCAGCAGCCGGTCTGCCTCAATCGCTATGTGGGCCTCGATTTCGGCAGCAAAGTCTTTCTGTTTACGCCGTCTCGAGAACACCCTCATACCTCGCCTCCCTCTGGACCTAAGACATTCCCGATTGCCAGAGCGATACGACGCCAGCGGCTCCTTTCCTCCCCTAGGCGTTTTCGGCCTTTCTGCGTCAGCTTATAAAACCGCGCTTTGCGATTGTTCTCTGAAATTCCCCATTCGGCAGTAATCGCGCCCTGCTCCTCCAAGCGCTGCAAGGCGGGATACAGCGCGCCATGGTCGACCAGGAGTTCATCCTTTGAAGATTCTTGAATGAACCGAGCAATTCCTTGCCCATGCTGACGCCCGAAAAGCAAGGTACGGAGTATTAATAAATCGAGAGTGCCTTGCAAAAGCGCGAGACGTTCATTCTGACTACGGGTTGGCATCTGACATGAGTATGCAGTTATTTGGGTTAGATGTCAACAGGAGAAACGGCGAGTGTCGCTTCTTGCAGGCGCACAAATACCCCTGAATTGTTGGACTCAAGTTTCCCCCTTTCCGGTGACATTGGCTTGTTAAACTCTCAGCCATGCGTTCTTTTAGCTTTGCCTTTCTACTCTGCAATTTGAGATTCGGCCTGGCTAGCTTGACGGTGATCATGCTCATAGCGGCCACGGCTACTGCTTCCACACTCTGGCAGTGGGAATACTCCGGTTCAGGAATTACTGCGAGCGGCACGTTTACGACGGTGGAAAGCCCCGATAAGAATGGCGGCTATCTGATAACAAGCATCACCGGCACGCGGAATGGGATCATTATCACTGGTCTCCAGGCTCCCGGCACCTCAATTCCGGGCAACGAGCCCTACACTGTCGATGATCTCGTCTTCCTAGGCCCTGGGCCGCAACTAACGAGTGGCGGGTTTGGGTTCTCCACGTCGGATGGAACCTATGCCAACCCTTTCTATGCTCGTTTTCTGCCAACACCCGGCTATCTGGAATTTTTCTCCACGCCACCGTTCACGGGCGGCACGTTCGGACCAGGCAATTCCGAGCTTCCGGTCCAGTTCTCCGCAACACCAGTGCCCACCCCGGAGCCGGCCACCTTTGGACTGGTCTTAGGCGCGCTGGCTTGGGCCAGAGTTCGGCGGCAGTTGAGATCCGCGCTGGCTTCCTAGCGCCCGACTCTTCTGGAACTAGCGCTGAGGAAACAGTACAATCCTTGATGTTAGTGTGCTTCAGTGACCTTTTTTGAAAGCCTGTTAATTCTCCTACTCGCGGCCATCGTGTTGTTGCAGATTTCGCGCCGCCTTTCGCTTCCCTATCCGGCGCTGCTGGCTGCCGCAGGCGTTGCTGTCGCTTCGGTTCCCGGATCGCCTACCATCTCCTTCGAACCCAATACCGCGCTCGCGCTGTTCATGGCGCCTGCCATCATTGATGCTGCCTATGATTATCCGCTGGGGGCGGCTCGGCGCTTCCGGAGTCCTTTGGTCGTCTTGGCGGTGTTTGCGGTGGTGGTGACCGCAGTGCTCGTGGCCTGGGTCGGATGGAAGTTTATGGGACTGCCGGTTGCGGCTGCCCTAGTACTGGGAGCCATTGTAGCCCCTCCCGATGCGGCGGCGGCTACGGCTGTGCTCAGTTCCGTATCTATTCCACGAAGCACTCTTGCGGTTCTCAAGGGGGAAAGCCTTTTCAACGACGCGACCGCCCTCTTCCTCTTCAGTGCTGCCTTAGCGGTTTTGTCGCAAGGCGCTCTCACGCTCGGCGTGGGCTTGCGCGTGGCCTTCGCGATTCCGGGCGGCTTATTGCTCGGAGTCGCATGCGCGCTGCTTCTTCGTCGGCTCAACCGATTTGTCAAGAACACGCTGGGCGGCAATCTTCTTCAATTTGTAACGGCGTTTCTGATTTGGATTGCGGCGGAGCACTTGGAAGTCTCGGCAGTCCTTTGCACGATAGCAATGGCGATGACGGTCGCGCGCTCGGCTGAGATAACCGGTGGAACGCGAATGCGCGTGCAGTCCTTTGCGGTCTGGAGTGCGGTGGTCTTCTCCCTCAATGTGTTCGCTTTTCTGTTAATGGGGCTGCAAGGACGGACCATTCTCGCCCGTACCCCGCCGGATCACCTGAAGGAGTGGCTCGCTTTTGCCGCTCTGGTAGTACTGGTCGTCGTTGTCGCCCGGTTAGCTGTGGTCCTCAGTTTCAATAGGCTGACTGCTTGGTGGGAAAAATCACATGGCAGGCCGGAGCCGGCTACCTGGCGCCAGGCGATCTTTGTGGGCTGGAGCGGGATGCGAGGATTTGTGACGCTGGCCACGGCATTCGCGCTGCCTCCTTCCTTCCCACAACGCGACCTTGCCGTTTTGACTGCCTTTTCCGTGGTGCTTGCGACGCTCGTTCTCCAGGGCTTGACGCTGGCTCCGCTGATTCGCTTGCTGAAGCTGAATCAAGATGACGTGGTCCAGCGCGAGCTTGCCGAGGCGCGTTCCCGCTTGGCCACAGTGGCTTTGACGGCACTTGCGGAGCAGAGCGGACCGGAAGTTGAGCACCTTCGATACGGCTACCAGATCCAGCGGGATGCAACAGATGGCGACCCGTCCCGAGATCGCCCACTCAAGAAGAGACGCGAACTCGGCTTAGCGGCGATTCTGGCAGGGCGCGAAGAACTGGAGCGCCTGCAAAAAGACGATCTGGTCGGCACTGAGACCTATCTGCTCCTCCAAGAGGAGCTTGACTGGAACGAACTCACGCTGCTTTGCGACGATGAGCGGCGGATTGAGGAGAGTTGAGGCGATTTTCATCCATCTCGGATCAAATCGCAGGTAAGTATTTTTGTCGCGGATGTGAAAGGGCGCTTACTGCAAGCGCACAACCCGGTCCGGCATCGGCACCGGTTTTCCAACCAGGCTGAGAATTGTCGACGCAAAGTTGAGGCTGTCGTAAGGCTCAAGCACTTGACGCTTCGACAGACCCGCGCCCGCCATCATCCAAACAGATTGGGTCGAAATTCGAAAGAAGCTGCCGTGATTACCGCCTGGATTAAAATTGCGGGCGTTAAAGTTCCAGCCGTCGGCGGCAAAGATGTGGAAATCCGCCGCTACTAACGCACGGCGGCGGCGCTCATAGCGCAACGACATCGGGCTCCTGTCCGGCGATGCAGGCACATTGTCCTCTACCGGCGACAACTCCTCCGTAATTCCAATCACGCCATTGGAGTAATGGCATTGGTGAGTCGCGAGGAGCCACTCACGATCCGTGTGCCAATCCGACAACCACTGCGCGCGATCAGCGCCGGAAGGGAGATGCAGGTTATCGTCCTCGAACAAACGTAACGGCAATCCGGCGCACCACTCTCCCGGGGTCCATTGAATCTGGCTCTTATGATCGACTCCTAAATGTGAAACAGGCCGTAGCGCAATCCGCCCGGCCGCGTCTGTCAGAACTAACACTTGTGAATTCTCATCACGGTACAGCCAATAGCCATGGACCGCCCCCGATTGGTGAGACCTAACAGCTTCGTCCGGCAATCGCATTGCAATGAAATCAACAGGGTGAACCGGCAAAGTAGATTGAGGGTTGTTACGCACCCGCTGTTGAACCAAAGTTGGGAAGTAATTCACAAAACGGAATGACCGCTCCTCATCCAGTTTTCCGTTAAAGCCAATCACTAAACCGGATGGCCCCGGACCAACAACGTAATGCTGCAAGTCGCCTACGGAATTGTTATCTCCCAGTTCCATCTCCGGAACGTAATCCGACACATTGCCGTGAAACGGCCGGTCCGCATCGAGATGCAGCGCCATCAAAACGCGCAGATGTTTCAGAAATCCGCTGTAGCTGGCGTACTCCTGCTCCCACAGCTCCAGGTCCCGGCGTTCACGCCTCGCTTCCTTGTCGCTTCCTTTTTCCCACTCCGCTTTTGACCACTTG
>JAFAZU010000153.1 GCA_019239585.1 Acidobacteriaceae bacterium | reverse complement strand
AAACTCTCCCTAACGGGCTAGAGTGCTGGCAGTTACACTGAAACGTAAGCGCACTGGATGAATCTTTTTCTCCTGCGCGATGACCCGCATGGCTATACAAACCCTTTTTGGCTCGATTCCTACCGAACCTACCTTGCTGGATCGCTTAAGAACGGGCGTTCAAAAGACTCGTTCCGGCCTGGTAGACCGGCTGGAGGATGTATTTTCCGGAAAAAAGGAAATCGACACAGAGCTGCTTGAGGAACTGGAGTACACGTTGATTACCGCCGATATCGGCGTGAAGACAGTGCAAGAGATTCTTGACCGCATTCACGAGCGCATTGACCGCAAAATGACGGGCGATGCTGCCGAGATTCGTGGGCTGATTCAAGAGCACATTTTAGAAGTGCTGCAAGCATCCGATACTCCCATCCACGTGGTGCGGACTCCGCCTGCCGTTGTGATGCTGGTTGGGATCAATGGTTCGGGTAAGACGACGACCATTGGAAAACTAACAAGCCGGTTTCTGGGTGAAGGCCGGAAGGTGTTGCTGTGCGCTGCCGATACGTTTCGCGCTGCCGCTATTGAGCAGCTTGAGGTTTGGGCTCAGCGGGCGGGCGTAGAAATGATTCGACAAAAGACGGGCGCCGACCCCAGCGCGGTTGTTTATGATGCCTTAAACGCAGCCAAAGCGCGAGGGGTGGATTACGTCATTGTCGATACTGCCGGACGTTTGCACACCAAGGAAAACCTAATGGCGGAGCTGGAGAAAATGCGCCGTACCTGCCAGCGGGTCATTCCCGGATCGCCGCACGAGGTTTGGCTGGTTCTCGATGCGACCACGGGCCAAAACGGCTTGGAGCAAGCCAAGAAGTTTACCGAGTCAGCCGGGGTCACCGGCATCATCCTGACCAAATTGGACGGAACGGCAAAAGGCGGCGTCGTAGTGGCGATTGCCCGCGAACTGAATCTGCCGATCCGATTCATTGGCGTCGGTGAAAAGATTGACGATCTGCTGCCGTTTGAGCCCGATAAGTTCGTTCAATCCATCTTTGAGTAGTTCCGAAAATTTTCATGATTGCCTTCATACAGGAAGCGCTCAGGCTTGCGGAGCTAGGGCGCGGACGTACCAGCCCCAACCCCACGGTGGGAGCCGTGATCGAACGAAACGGGGAAATTGTGGGACGCGGCTTTCACACCTGGGCTGGACGAGACCACGCCGAAATTGTGGCCTTGCGCGAAGCAGGAGATACTGCTCGCGGCGGGACTCTCTACGTCACGCTGGAACCTTGCTCGCATTATGGGCGCACGAGGCCCTGCGTGGATGCGCTGATCGAAGCGGGAGTCTCGCGCGTTGTTGCGGCCATGCGCGACCCGAATCCTCAAGTCAACGGAGCCGGATTTCAAAAGCTCAAGGACGCTGGTATTGAAGTACAAATTGATGAGGAATACACAACCACAGCTGAGCGCCTGAATGAGCCGTTTATCCACTTCATGAAAACGGGTCGTCCTCTGGTGACGGTGAAAGCGGCCCTCACGCTGGACGGCAAGATTGCAGCGCCGCAGGACAACATCGGTTGGATTACGAGCGATGTGGCAAGAGCGGATGTGCAGCAGGTTCGTCATTTTTCCGATGCCATTCTGACCGGATTAGGGACGGTGCTGGAGGATGATTGTCTTCTGACGGATCGCTCGGGTCTGGAGCGCAGCCGTCCTTTACTGAGGATTGTACTGGATTCTCAATTGCGAATCCCGCTTTCCTCCAAAATTGTGACGAGTGCGAAGGATGACCTGCTCGTTGTGGGGACGTCCATTGCTCCGATAGAGCGGCGAAAAACGTTGGAAGCTGTGGGGATTCCGGTTCTACTGGCTGATGGTCCGGGAGGGCGGACTGATCCGCACAAGGTGGTTGATTATCTGGCGCAGAACCGTTATCTTTCGCTCATGGTGGAAGCTGGAAGCAAGGTCAATTGGACCATGCTGGATTCGCAAATCGCGGATAAAATCCTCTTCTACTATGCGCCCAAAATCCTGGGCGGGTTGAAGAGCCTTCCCGTAGCAGGCGGACAGGGACGCATGAGAAGAGCAGATGCCATGCTGCTGGAACGATTAACGATTCATCCGATCGCAAAGGATGAGTTTGCCGTGGAAGCTTACGTGGTCAAGAACTGACATGTTTACCGGTATTGTGGAAGAGCTTGGTCGCGTCCTCAACGTAGAGAGGGAGGAAACAGGGGCGCGGTTAACGGTCGGGTGTTCGGGTGTGTTGCAGGACGCCGCCCTAGGCGCGAGCATTGCGGTGAATGGAACCTGCGTGACGGCTGTGCAATTGAGCTCCGACTGCTTTTCGGCAGACTTGGCTCCGGAGACGCTGAAACGGACGAATCTGGGCGATCTTCGGCTTGGTGCGCCTGTGAACCTGGAACGGCCCTTACGCGCCAACAGCCGCCTCGACGGGCACTTTGTGCTGGGCCATGTAGACGGCACCGCTGAAATTGTGGCGCTGGACGCGCTCGGAAATGATAACTGGTGGCTGCGCATCCGTGTGCCGGAACAATTAACGCGCTACATCGTGAGCAAAGGGTCACTCGCGGTGGACGGTATCAGTCTCACCGTTGCTGAAGTGGAAGGCGACCTGGTCAGCTTTACTGTGATTCCGCACACCTACGAACACACGACGCTGCATGCTTATCGTGCAGGGTCGCGCGTCAATATCGAAGTTGACATTCTTGCCAAGCACCTGGAAAAGCTGGTAAGCCGCAGCTAGTGGTTAGATGGACAGACTAAGGTTATGTGGTAGCGGGCCGGTTCGCATCGACCGTTGAAGCGGCGCCAGTCAATGGCGTTTTTGAGGAGCCATTCAACCTTGTTTCCTGCTCCCGGCTGTGTTCCGCGAAATTTGCAAATTCGAAGCCACCGGCGGCCGCGCGAACTTTCGGCGAGGCGGTTTCTTTCAGGCGTTCTTGCCTTTCTCCCTCTTCCTGTTCCTGCTTCCGTTTTGCTTGGAGTTCTTTCAGTTCCTGCGCGTCTTGTCCGTATTGCCGACGGAGGCGGCTCTCGTGCAGGTGCAGGTTCTTAAAATGTTTTCCGTCCACCGTCAGAATGTGTGCGTCCAGTAGCAGACGGCGCACTTGCGGGTTCTCCTGCTCGACGAACAGCTCGGCATAGCGCAACCGGCCTAAGGCATATAGTCCGGCTTCGAGGCCAGGGATCGATTGCAAGCGCCATTGGGTATCGGCGAGTGATTGCACCAGCGTGGTTTCACGGTCGCCCACGGGTTGGAACTCCTGCTGAAAGCGCTGGACGTGCGCTTCATAAGCGGCGGCTTCCTCCTCGTCGGCCAGCAGGATCGTGCGTCCGGTCAGGCCGGTTTTCACAGCATTCAAGGACGATTTGGCTTTGCCTTCGGGGGTCGTGGGCCCGGTGCTCCACTGAGCATTGGCGCGATTGGCAGTGAGACGGCGCTCGGAGAGGGGTAAGGGGATGGGCATGGTGTTGCGTGAAGAAGCACCTTACCATGCTCCAGGAACAGACCGGACTGCCGGGAGAGGGGAGAGCGGGCATAAGCGGCTGAAAAGAAAGGAACTGGCGGACTTGAAAAAAGTTTTCCCGGGCTGTGATCGGCGGTAGCGGATTACACGACAACGCCAAAACGCTGAAAAAGCTGCGTGGCGAAACACGGAAAGGGTAATTAGTGCTTTTTGGGAGAGACCGAATGAAGTAAAACGCTGTTTGTCGAGCGCTACTCTGGGAACGGCATGAATAGTGCAGGCTGGAGAGGCAGTGCTTCCTATGTTCTTTTCGCCAGCACTGTTACGGTTTGCTGGATGTTGGCCGTCCTGAGCGCGTTCGGCTACGCTCCCGGGGAACTGCTCTACCCGCAGTGGCTCATGCAGGTAGCCCCGTCTTGGCTAGTCCTGCTGGGGCTGCTTGGTAGTTGGCTTCTCTGCTTGGCTCTCGCGACGAGATGGTTTGG
>JAFAZU010000073.1 GCA_019239585.1 Acidobacteriaceae bacterium | reverse complement strand
CAGAACCTGAATGTTGAGATCCTCGACACGGCGCACACGGCTCAAGGCCTCATAGATCGGCACGGTGCCGATCGGGACGGGCGAAGCGTCAATAATAGCCTGGCGGATCCGGGGGATGTCGCCGCCCGTGGACAAATCCATGACGGTATCGGCGCCGTACTTGACAGCATAGCCCAGCTTGGCGAGTTCCTCATCAATGTTCGAGGTTGTGGCGGAGTTGCCGATATTGGCGTTAATCTTGCACTTGGACACCACGCCAATACACATCGGTTCGAGCCGGTGATGGTGAATATTGGCGGGAATAATCATGCGTCCGCGCGCCACCTCGTCACGAATCAACTCGGGCGTTAAATTCTCACGCTGCGCCACATACTCCATTTCGCCCGTGATCTGCCCCTTGCGGGCGTAGTGCATTTGGGTGCGGATGGGGTCACTCAGACGGGAGGCGGTCCACTCATTGCGATTCATGTTCCGATTATAGGTTGTCCAGTGCCTCGGGAGTGCAGTCGATACAGAACGCCGCCACTCGCAAGCGTCAGGATGGCCAGGGCAGAGATAAGGGGTTTTTGCAGAACTCCTTCGATAGTCATACAGGCACCTATGGAAATGAACAGACAAGGGAGCAGGGGATAGGCGAAGCTAACGATTCCCAAGCGTCTCCATCCCGGTTGCCGTCGGAAGATGAAAAGCGAGGCAACGGACATGACGGCGAACAGGTTCAAAGTAAACCCAATATAAACGACTAGTTGGGGAAAGGGCGTGAAGACAAGGAGAATTGTGCTAATTCCTTGAACCAGGATGGCATTGACGGGGGTGCGCCAACGCTCGTGGACGGTTTCTGCAAACTGGAAGAACTGGCCGTCGCGGGCCATGGCGTAGTAAACCCGAGGTCCAGCAATCGTCATTGCATTCACAGTGGAAAGGAGGCTGCACGCCATTAGTGCGCTGAATGCGCCAGCGATGCGCGGTCCGAACAGATGGGAGGCAGACAGGGCTCCGACGGCCATGACGCCCTTCATGGATTCGGCAGGTACGGCGTAGAAAAAGGTCGCATTAAGCGCAAGATAGACGGCAGTGACTAGAACTGTCCCAAGAGCTAATGCCCAGCTTAATGTTTGCGCCGGATTCTTGATTTCTTCCGCGACATAGGCGGCGGCATTCCAACCGCTATAGGCGACATAAATCCAGAACAGGCTCAGGACGAATTGTTGAGGAAGCGGAGTACCGGTAGTGCGTACGGCCGTTTGCGCGAAATTGCCCCAATCACCGTGGCCGAGAAGCAGGCCGCTCAGGATGAATCCAACAAGTAAGGTGAGCTTCAAGGTTGTCAATGCGTTCTGTAACCGGGCCGCACGCCGCACGCCGAACAGATTTGCCAAACAGAAAAGAGCAACGAGAGCGCAGGCGACCACCTGTTGTTCAAAGCGCTCCCAACGGGGAAAGAAGACGGCGACATAGCTGGCAAATGAAAGCGCTGCTGCCGCGACGGGGGCGGAAAAGCCGGCCAGGAGAGAAACCCATCCGCTGATGAAGCCCCAGGTCCGGCCATAAGCGTGGCTGAGGTAAACGTATTCGCCGCCGGAACGGGGAAAGTTGATGGCAAGTTCTGAATAACAGATTGCGCCAAGTAGCGCGCTGATGGCTCCCACAATCCAGCTCAGGAAGATCAGGCGGGGCTGGCCCAGGTCCCCGGCCAGAAAGCCTGTGGTTGTGAAGATGCCGGTGCCGATCATGTTGGAAACGACGAGCGCGACAGCGCTTCCGAGACCAAGACGCCGTACTAGCGAGGGCTGCTGTTCCATTCCGTCAGGATGGCTTGGGCGCGGCAGGCTTGCGGGCAATGACACAGTAATCGCCGTCGCCGTGATTCGGCCAGTCTTTCGGCTGGGCGACAATCTCGAAACCAGCGGACGTCAGTTCCGTAATAAGCGTGTTCTTTTCGATGCCGTGTCCGCCGTGATTGTGGGGAGCGTTCTGGACCGGCGGCAGTCCAGCGTGCGGAGCGAAATCAATAATGGCCAGCAGACCGCCGGGCTTAAGCGCACGTAGAAGGGAAGCATAGGTCGCGGTAGGGTCCGTGAAGTGGTGATACACGCGGCGCATGAAAACCGCGTCGCAACAATCGTCGGGCAGGTTGGTCTGGATAGGGTCAGCTTTCACAACCGTGACGTTCCCAAGATTGCGCTGCTTCACTTCTTTTTTAAGGTTGTCAAGCTTCTTGTCGTCTAGTTCGGTCGTGTATATGTGTCCATCGGCTCCGACCGTCTGGGCGGCAAAAAAGGACATCTGGCCTTCTCCAGCTCCGATTTCAGCAATGACCTGACCGGGTTTCCAGTTCATCAGATCGGCCAGCCGCTTTGCTTCTCTTTCGTAGCTGCCGAGCGCTAACAGCAGCAACGGCAATAACAAAAGACTGAGGGAGACAGATTTTAAAATTCGAGGCACGATGGTTTAAAAAGGTCGCAGTTCTCGTCCGAGTTCGGCAATAATCATCGAGAGTTCCAGCGAGATATTCGGCCCTGCTGTCAGCGTCGTAACCGGACGAACTAAGCCGTCATAGTCTCGATGTACCTCGTAAGCTCCATCTTCCGGATCAATAATCCAGCAGTAGGGCGTGCCCCACGGATGATACGTGTTGAAACATTTTGCAAAGAGCTTCGGCAACCGTTGCCCGGGGGAGATGCTTTCGACAACAAGGAAGGCTGGGGCTACCAGATAGCCGTCCTGCTCGGTCCAATCCGGAAAGGATACGGTAACATTGGGTACCGCTTTCTCCTTACCGTGCATGATGGTCCACTCGGTTGCTATAAACGACTTCTGCGCGTGAGCCAGCGGCGCAAGCATTCGCTCTATAACCTTGCCAAGCAATGAATGTTTTTTCCGTCCCACGGATTCCTTTTTGATTTTTTGGCCGTGAAGAAATTCATAATGTTCTTCATCGTCATCAACATCCAGGTAATCGGATGTTCCAAGCGCCTCTAACTCAACTGCCATGGCACGACCTCCTTTCTTTAGAGTAAGCCAAGAGTTTGGTCTTCGCCCGTAAGCACGGGCAGCGAGGATTAATTGGTTTCGGGCCGCTCCGCACAGTAGCGGACGACACGGGATAACCGTTGCTGCCCAAAATCTGCAATGGCCAGCGGCTCCTCATAGCGCACAACTCGCAGGTTGGGAAACAAGGACGGTAGCTCCGCCGTATCGAACACCACAGCTCCACCAATGGAATGCTCTTTAGTGGCGTCTCGATGCGCGGCTTCGATGACCAAGATGCCTCCAGGCTTCAGAGCCTTTTGGATTTCGTCCGTTATTCCCCTGACTCCGACATAACTCATCACAATCAGATCCCATTGGGCCTCTCCGAAGTCAAAACTTTCCATAGTGTTCACTGTTGTGGTGAGATGCACGCCCCGCTCCTTTGCATGTTCGTTTGCTAGGGCGACGGCTTTTTCAGCCGGATCGAAGCCGGTCACTTTCCAGCCTTGCTCCGCTAACCATACCGCGTTACGCCCCTGACCCATGCCAACATCCAAGGCGGCGCCGGGTTTCCGGTCTTTTGCCATCTCGACTAAAAAGGCGTTTGGCTTGGTATTAAATCTGGGATGCTCTGATGTGAGAATCTGGTTCCATCGCTCGATCTCCAATCTTTGTCCCTGCTGCTGGACGACCTGAATTTGCGTGTCGATATCAGCGGAAGAGAAGCCTTTGGATTTGAGGTACTCGCGATACTTTGTTATGAGATCGGGTGCCTGCTGCCCCGCGCGGGGCTGCGATGTGAGCCAAGCGCGGAATCGCTCATAAGCAGCCTGCTCAGGGGATTGTGCCGTCACTAGTGGGCGGCTGTTCTGCGTTTGCGCTGCATACCCGCCGTAGAAGATGAAAATTAGTACCGTTGCTGCTAAGGCGAGTCGAGGCATACTTGGAAATCCAACGTACAACCTTATTCTATCGGTACTGAGTGACTTCGCATCTTATAGTTCATAAAACCGCATGGACCTAAACACAAGATTGTCACAACCCTTACGGTTTGTCCGTCACAGGGCGGATCGGCCACCGGAGCATCAAGTTGAGGCGAAGGTGTTTCAGAGCATCTTGATTGAGCGGTACTGGTTTGCTCCTCAAATAGACGTAGCGCTACCGAGACATTCGCATGCCGAATATCAGTTCGGGTTAGCATTGACCGACCCTGGTGAATATTTTTACCGAGGGTCTTATCATCGTGTGCCTGTCGGCAGCTTAAGCGTGATCCATCCTGGCGAGGTTCATTCGGGATGCGGATTTCCGCAGCGTATCTCGCCTACAGTTTTTTACTCGATATATGTGCCGGGTGAGTACGTAAGCGATGTGATGGACATGATGCAGCCAAAGCGCAGGATAGCTCTACCGTTTGTGCCGATTCCGATTTTGACTGACGCCCAACTGGCAAACCGGTTCTACCGGCTTTTTCAATTGCTTCGTGAGCCGGGGCCGATGCTGGCGCAAGAGGCTGCTCTGCAAGCTTGCTTACGGAGCCTGTTTGTCCGGCATGAGCGAGAGCCGGTTGTGCAGCGTAATCTGTCGGCCATGCCGCAAGCAGTACGGATCGCACGGGAGTATCTGGATGCCCATGCTCTGCAGGAAGTCAGCCTGCAGACCCTGGCGGGCGTTGCCGGCGTAAGCGCATTCCATCTAGCGCGGGCTTTCACGGAAACGGTCGGGATTCCGCCGCACCGGTATCAGGTGCAACGCCGCCTGGATCAGGCGAAGCGTTTACTTGCCGAGGGAGGGTCGCCGGCAGATGTAGCTGCCCTGACTGGTTTTGCGCACCAGAGCCATTTCGGCATGTACTTCCGTCGTTTGCTGAACATTTCACCCGGTCTTTACAAAACGGTGAATAGCAAGAGTTTGATAGACAGACCCTGAATAGTGGGCCGAAGCTCAAGGGAGAGCGCTTTACGAGAGCTAAATGGCCTATCAACTTCCTCCTCTCCCTTATCCCTACGACGCGTTGGAACCCTATATAGACGCGGAAACAATGCGGCTGCACCATGACAAGCACCACCAAGCGTATATCGACGCTGTGAACAAGGCGATTGAGCCGTATCCGCAATTCGCCAACATTATTATCGAGGACCTCCTCAGACATCTCAACGATGTTCCGGAAGAGATCCGCACGACGGTGCGGAATAATGGCGGCGGACATGCCAATCATCAGTTTTTCTGGAAAGTGATTGGTCCGCCTAATGGTGGACGACCTGCGGGCGCGCTCGCGGAGTCAATCACGCGGGACTTCGGTTCGTTTGACGCGTTTCAATCGCAATTTACGGATGCTGCCACGAAACACTTTGGGTCGGGCTGGGCATTCCTGGTGGTGGACCCGCCGACAAAAAAGCTTGAGATCATGACCACGCCGAATCAAGACAGCGTTTTGCTCCACGGCAAGCCGGGTTTATTGGCCTGCGATGTGTGGGAGCACAGCTATTACCTGAAATATCAAAACCGCCGCCCGGAGTATCTGAAGGCGTGGTGGAATGTGGTGAACTGGCCGGTGGTCAGCAGTCGCTACGAGCATTTTCTGGAAGGGAAACAGCAGTTATGACAAGCAAACCGTTCGGTGAAGCCTGGATGGCCGATTACTTCACAATGGTGGACCGGCTCGATCCTGATGAGTTGGTCGCCTGGTACACCGATGACGGCAGCTTTCGTTTTGCCAATCAGCCGCCTGCTAAGGGAAAGGCCGCGATTGCGGCGGCGCTGCGGCAGTTCTACGGCACCATCCGATCCATGCACCATGAGAAAACGGGCTCCTGGGCGGACGACCATAGTGGGGCCTGGGAGGCCGTGGCGCACTTTGAGACAAAGGATGGCCGCAAAGTTTCCTTACCTGCCGTGAGCACGATGCGATTGCGAGATGGGCTGATTTACGACTTTCGATTTGTCATGGATGCTTCGCCCTTGATGCAGGCCGACGGGAAAGGGTAGTCATGATGGAATCCACTTTCCTTTTTGAGAAACTTACTCCGCAAAATGCCGCGCTTCTTCCCATTAATCATCAGGTCGGCTTCCTAGCAGCGCAGCAGCAACAGTAAAGGGGTACGAATGCACGGGAAGAACATGCGTTGATCAGCTAAGGAGAAGTTAGTAATGGTTCATGTGCTTGTTGTACACCACTCGATGATGGGCCACACGGCGTGAGCAGCGGAGCGGCTCGTGGAAGGGGTCCGCTCGGTGTCGGATGTGCGATGCACGTCCAAACCGGTGGCGGCTGACGGCGTCGACCCGGCTGCGACAGCAACGCGCGAGGATTTCCGCGATGCGGACGCCCTGGTACTGGGCTGTCCCGTACACCAGCGCGGGCCGAGTTGGGAGATGAAGCGTTTTATTGATTTGCACTGCGAGCCGAGTTGGTTCTGGGATGACATGGTGGGCCGCGTCGGCGGCGTATTTGCGACAGGCGGCGGTCATGGCGGCGCGGGCGGCGGCGCAGAGTTAGCGCAGCTTGGATTGCTGGCGAATTTGGCAAGCCTCGGCCTGATTCTTGTTACTCATCCGAAGACCACGCCCGGTTTCGATGTGGCCGGCATGCACTGGGGACCGCAGATTCGAACGGGCGGACTGAAGCTGGAACCTGACCTGCCGGACGGAATGGACCCGCAGGCGTTGGAGTCCCTTTTTCATTACGGCACTGCTGTGGCCCGGATTACGCGGGCGCTCCGGCGCGGGGCCGAAGGAGAAAGGCTCATGCCGCTTGGCAATGTCAGTCCGGCGCCTCCCGCACGCGAGGCACGGCATCAGCAAGACGGAAGCAGCCCTATCGGAGAGCCGCGCTGACAGCTGATGAGGTAACTCTAATGGAGCGGAAATGAACAAATTGACTCGCGACACTCCCGTCGGCACAGAGCCGGTGGAGATTACTCTGTTTGTGAATGGAGAAGAACGACGGATTGCCGTCGAACCGGACGTCACGCTCGTAGATGCGATCCGTGACCGGCTCGATATGCTCGGCACCAAAGTGGGTTGTGCTCATGGGCAGTGCGGCGCCTGCACGGTTCTGATTAATGGCGAACGGCGTTACAGTTGCATCACGCTGGCGGTGATGCACGACGGACACCATATCCAAACCATCGAGGGCGTCGAAGACAACGGGCAGCTGCACCCCTTGCAGCAGGCGTTTATCGACCATGATGCGTTTCAATGCGGGTTCTGTACTCCCGGGCAAATCATGTCGGGGCTGGGGCTGCTGCGGGAGGGCCACGTACAAAACGAGGACGATATGAGGGAAGAGATGAGCGGAAACCTGTGCCGTTGCGCCGCTTACCAGCACATTACGGCGGCGATCTGGGAAGTTCACGAGCGGCAGGACGAGCCCGGTGTTCGACTGTCTGAGCAGCGCGAAGAACTTCTTGCTGCCGGAGGACGGGTCCGTTGAATCCCTTCGGGTACGTGCAAGCGGGGAACGATGTCAGCGCTCTCTCGTACAAGGTGCAGCAGGCAGGCTCCCTGTTTCTGGCGGGCGGGACGTGCATCGTGGATCTACTGACGCAGGGCGCGCTCCGGCCGCCGTTTCTCATTGACATTAACGCTCTGCCGTTACGTGCGATTACATTGCAAGATGACAATTCCTTGATTATTGGCGCTCTCGCCTCCAATAGCGCGGTTGCTCATCATCCTTCAGTCTTGTCAGGGTATCCGGTGCTCTCGGAATCTATCCTGGCCGGGGCGTCGGCGCAAATTCGGAATGCAGCCTCTATCGGCGGCAATTTATTGCAGAAAACCCGCTGCTATTACTATCGTGATCCCAGCTTCGCTTGCAACAAACGAACGCCCGGCTCAGGTTGCCCGGCCATAACGGGCGCCAACCGGATGCACGCCATCTTCGGCACGAGCGAGCAGTGCATCGCCGTTCATCCATCCGATATGGCCGTCGGCCTGAGCGCGTTAGATGCTGCCATCCACACCGAGAGCTCGCGAGGAAAACGCCAGATCGCGATTGATGACTTCTTTCTGCTTCCGGGCGACACGCCGGATCGCGAGACGATTTTAGAGCAGGATGAACTTATTACGGCCGTTGAGATACCAGCGACACCTTTCGCTCGGAAATCAAACTACTTGAAAGTACGCGACCGCAGTTCCTATGCCTTTGCCTTAGTGTCGGTCGCAGGAGCCGTGGTCTTCGAGGGGAACTCAGTGAAAGAAATTCGCCTGAGCGCGGGCGGAGTGGCGCACAAACCTTGGCGTCTTCAGGAGGCGGAACAAACATTGCTTGGTCGGGCTTTGGAAGAGGGCGTGATTGCCAGAGCGATGGAGTCGGCAGTAGCGGGCGCGAAAACCTATCGCCAAAATGCCGTCAAAGTCGATTTACTGAAGCGCTGCGTGCGTTTGATGCTTCACCGATTCAGGGAGATGGCATGAGCACAGGCGTCATTGGACAACCGATCAGCCGGGTGGAAGGACGTCTCAAGGTGACGGGCCGCGCTCAGTACGCGGCTGAGATCCCAATACCGGGATTGCGGTTTGCGCTTTTGCGTGGCAGCACGATTGCCCATGGGCGCATCAAAAGCATTAACACAAGCGCTGCCGAGAACGTACCGGGCGTTACCGGCATATTAACGTATAAAAACATGCCGCGCCTGGGTACGGACATTCGCACTTTTCCTCTGGGTACGGCCGGCACTCGGCTGTTGCCTATGCAGGACGACCAAATTCTTTACGAAGGCCAATATGTGGCTTGCGTGGTGGGTGAAACGATTGAGGCAGCGGGACGCGCGCTCAGTCAAATTCGCATTGATTACGAAGCAGAGAATCCAGCAACGTTCGATTCCTGCCTGGCGGAGGGAGTCGAACCACTGGAATTGAGTCGTCTCGCTTCAGACCACCCGCAAGACGGTATTCGTATCGATTACCAGCACGAGACGCCGGTCACCTTTGAAAGCCCAAGAGCGGGCCAGCTGCCGCCCGAGGCATTGCCTGACTTTCTAGCGAAGA
>JAFAZU010000054.1 GCA_019239585.1 Acidobacteriaceae bacterium | reverse complement strand
CGATACAATTCTCCGAGTTGACTGGAATATCTCCTCAAAGACGACGTTCTATGCTCGCGGGATTAAAGATGATCAAGCAACGCGGGGAGATTTTGGATTTGTACTGGCATCCCCGGCTTGGCCGCAACTACCTGTTAATTATGAAATTCCTTGCCAAGGCGTTGTGGGAACGCTCATCCACACATTCAGCCCGTATCGCGTGAACGAATTAACCTTTGGAGTAAACAGAGGAGTTCAGACGGAGGTGCCGCTTACAGAAGCCGGACTCGCTCAAAATCAGCGAACGAATCTCAGTTCGAGCATTCCGCAATTCTTTCCGAGCGCCAATCCATATGGCGTGGTTCCCAACGCTACCTTCGGCGGCATTCCGAATGCCGCACAGCTCAACATTGATGCCCGGTTTCCCTACTTCGGCAGAAACAATGTCTGGGTCTACATGGATAACTACTCGTGGATCAGCGGCGCGCACAATCTCAAGTTCGGCGTTTACGTGGAGCACTCCGCTGTCAATGAGGCGAACGGGACGTTTTTTAATGGGACATTTGCCTTTGACCGGAACCCGAACAACCCCTTGGATACGGGATATGCGTTCGCCAACGCCTTAATCGGAAGCGTTAATAGCTATACCGAATCGAACGGCCACCCGGGCGGGCACACCCGGAACAACCGCACCGAATGGTTTGCGCAAGACAACTGGAGAGCGACACAGCGGTTGACTATGGATTTCGGCGCTCGCTTCTACTGGCTCGAGCCAACCTACAACGTCGATACGCAAACAGCGGCGTTCAACCCCGGAGCGTACAATCGCAGCCAGCAGCCACAACTGATCCAGCCGTATCTCGATCCGGTAACAGGCCGGCGGGAAGGCCGCGATCCCATCACCGGCCAGATATTCCCAGCTGTCAAGATCGGCAGTTTTTCGAACGCAGCCGGCATTCCGAATCAGGGAATGACGGTCTACGACGCAGGCGCAGCGATTATGAAAAGGCCGCCGATCCAGGTTGCGCCGAGAATCGGATTCGCGTGGGATGTTTTCGGGAACGGTAGGACTGCGGTGCGCTCCGGCTTCGGCATGTACTACGACCGCTTTCCGGACGATCAGATCGCGCAACTGGCGGCATCGCCGCCCCTGGTAAACACACCATCCGCCAATTACACGACGATTTCTAATTTACTCTCGACACCTTTGAGCTTGAGCCCTAATACAGTGTGGGGCATTGACGGCAACTGGAAGCCGCTCGCTGTATATAACTGGAGCTTTGCCATCCAGCAGAACATCGGATTAGGAACGGTTCTCGACGTCGCATACGTCGGCAATGTTTCACGTCACGGTATGCAAGTCCGCGATCTCAACGCCACCTCATACGGCACGAATTTTTTGCCGGCAAGCGTTGACAAGACGCTGTCCGGTAATCTGCCTTTGCCGGTGAACTTCCTGCGCCCGTATGTCGGGTTTGCCAGCATCCAATACATGGAGTTCGCCAGCAACTCCAACTACAACGCTCTGCAGGTGCGATTAAATAAAAGGCTCTCCTCAAGATTCACCTTCAGTGTGGCGTACAGTTGGTCGAAGGTCCTTGATGTAGCCGATACGCCGACCTCTGCAGTAAACCCGGTGATCGACTTCAACTCGCGCAATTATGGTCCTGCCGGATTTGATCGAAGGCATAATTTTTCTGCGGGCTTCGTATACCCGTTGCCGTCCCTGAGCCGGTACTCGAACAGCGCGTTCTCGCGCCAGGTCTTAGACGGCTGGCAGGTCTCCGGGATTGCTTCCTTCATCAGCGGCCCGCCAACGGCGATCAACTACGCGTTCAGTACGGCAACCGACGTTACGGGAGCAAGCGGCATTGGCGTCGATAGCCGGGTCGATCTCTCCTGTAACCCGAATCTCGCGCATGGAGATACTTCGTTTTATCGCGCATTTGATACGTCGTGCGTACACCCTCCAACTAAGGCGGAGCTAGGAATTGGAAGTGCACCCCAGTATCCATTCGTGGGACCAGGAGTGGAAAACTTCGATATCTCACTATTCAAAAACTTTCGCCTGAATAGCGATGGCGCGCGCCAGTTACAATTTCGATTAGAAACCTACAATACTTTCAACCATGCGCAATTCACCGCCGTAGATAATAACGCCCGTTTCGACTCGCTCGGGAACCAGATCAGCAAATCGCTGGGCCAGTATACTGCTGCTGCGCCTGCGCGCCGCGTTGTCCTCGGCCTGAGATTTTCCTTTTAACCGCTGATGGCCGTTCCCGTCATAGCCATCAAAAACGCGCCCGATCGGCCCGGCAGATGGCATTCTCGACTAGCTGCCGGATTTACGCCGCCTCAATTGCCTCCAATTTCGCGCAGGGCGTTCCGGTTCCATATGGGGCACGCCCTTCTTTACGCATTGTTTGAGGGAGTCATGGGCAATGCGCCGCTAATGGCCGTGAAGGCCATGAATGCAACGGACGTCCAACTCCAACTTCCACTTGCCATGACTTCCGTAGGGCTATTCGGGTCGGTATTTCTCGGTGCGGCCATGGCAACCCGCCGCAAAAAGCCATTTGTGATAGTCCCGGGGTTTGCGGGAGCAGTATCCGCTTTATTGATGGCATGGACCCACTCGGCCGTATGGTTTCTTTCCTTCGCTGGAGTGATCTCGATATTCGATTTCGTTATGCGGCCTGCAGTCCCGTCAATTGTCCGGATCATCTACCCTGAGCACCGCCGGTCCCACGTTGCCGGAACGATGCGGCAATGGGCATCGATTGTGTTTCTCGTTGCAACCCTGATTTCAGCCTCGCTGTTATCTGCCGCAAAGGGCCGGGTACAACAAATAATTCATCTCGAAATCACATTCGCGGGGCTGGCGTGTTTGGCGGCGTTTGCCTGTTTTTGGCGACTGCCGGATCATGGGGACGGGAGCGAGGAGGAGGCAGTTCCCGCTTCAGATCTGGAGCGGGATTTCAGCTGGGCCAGTTTCCGACCGTTGATGGATTACCGCTTTCAACGTTACCTCGCGGCATTCTTTGTATTTGCATTTGCAAATCTATTCCATCAGGGCGTTGTGCCTGCTTTCTTCGCACGAGACATGCACTTGGGCTACGTACAAGCAACGCTGCTCATACATATCATTCCCAACCTGGCTGCGTTTGTGTCCGGCGGCCATTTGACGGCTTGGTTTGAAGGCACATCGGTCTGGCGTTCGTATGCCTTAATAACGCTTTTATGGGGATTGGATCCGCTTATTTTAGCCGTGGCGTATTTCTCTTTGCCAGCCGTAATCGTGGGACGCGTCGCCCGTGGCCCAGCGACACTGGGCAGCATGGTACTAACCTTCTTCACCGGGGTGCATTCATTTGCGCGTCCGGGTAGGAACACTTCCCGTTACATGGCGGCGCTTTTCCTGGTGAACGGCGTAGCTCGCCTGATCGCGCCATCGGCTGCGGCATTCGCGCTGTCGTATGTTTCGCGACGATCCATTATTCTATGCGGCGGGCTGGGAATTCTTGTGTCTTCGGCTTTATTCTGGTGGAACAGTAAAAGGGATCGTGTGGAGGAGCAGAGCAGCCAGCATGCCCACTGATGACCGCGCACTTGATTTGCAAGCCAATGGGTGTAGAGTAACTTGTCATGTGGGCCCGTCCCACGACCTTTATCATTTATCGAAGGTGCTGAGCGGATTAGGTGAGCTTGCCGCAGCCGGATCTGTAAAACTGCGGCTGGAACCGATTAGGGGGGCTGCGGAGAGTTCGCCCCAATGCGCCAGCCTGTATGCCTCTATCGAAGGGATCAGTGCGGTTTTCGATGTTTATGATGCAAGCAATCATTTTGAAATTGACCTGCTGGAACATTGCAACATCTACTTCAAGCGAAGTTTCTTTCCTACGGACCTTCAGTTGCTGCCTGCGGAATTGCGGGCCAAAATCGTCCCGTTTGGCTTGAATTACGCATGTCGGAGCGCAACGGCTGAGCCGCTTCTGCTCGCATCCGGTATCAACACAGTAATGAGCCGCTACCAGGAGACACGGACAATCAGTGAGTTCGAGCAGTCTCCTGATGCTCCCGTCCTGCAATCAATTGTCTTCCAAACGCGCGCGTGGGCTCCAGATTCGACCGGCGACAATGTCGAAGAGGTAAACGAGTCCCGAGCCGGTATTATCCGTGCGCTGCGAAAGAATTTCCCCCGAAAATTCGCAGGGGGATTTGTTTTTAGCCCCTACGCGCAACAGCGCTATCCTGATCTCATTTCGACGTATCCCTCCCAGGAGAGCGCGTACTGCGGACTCTGCAAAAACCAGCTAATCGGAGTCAGCACTCGTGGACTGCATCGCTCCGTGCCCTTCAAGATACCGGAATATATGGCAACCTCGCTCGCGATTGTCAGCGAGCCTCTAAGAAATGAACTGCCCGTACCATTCATCAGCGGCAGGGATTTTCTCGAATTTCACACATCGGAGGAATGCGTAGAGCAATGCGAACGGATTCTGAGTAGGCATTCTCTCGCCGAAGCCCTTCGAGAGGCAAGTTGGCGGTATTACGAGTCGGAGGTTCGGCCCGCGATGCACATCGCAAACCTGCTGAAACGGTCGCTCGGTCACGTAACGTGATTTGCAGGATGCGAATGGAAGTTAGGGAATGAAGCTATTAGTTTCCTGGATGCGTGAGCTCAGCAGCTACATCAGCAGAGAGTTCTATTACATTATGCAGGATCTCATTCAGGTGTATGGGTGGCGGCAGATCGAACCCACAGCCCTATCACAATATATGGCGTCCCCGAAAGGGCAATTGCTCGAAGTACTCGGCGAGATTCCGGAAGTTGTTCTGTTCTGGGAAACCTACGATCTCTTTAACGCTATTCTGCCGGCTCTACGTGACCTCGGCTGCGGCGCGGTTCTGTTCGCCGACGACCTGCATATGTTGTGGGGACAAGAATCGAGGCGGAATACAAAACTCCTGGCCTTCTCGCACTGCGACTTGCTGCTGACTCCTTACGCTTACGTTTTTGGCGAGTTTTATCCAGAGCTGCAGGGCCGGAAAAAGGTCGTATGGGTGCCGCATTCAGCATCGCCGGATTTCGTGCTGCCGTTCAATGCGCAGCCGGAGAACGCCATCCTGCTCAGCGGATTTATAGGCTCCCTTTACCCGTTGCGATTACGAATGAAAGAGCTTCAACAAGAGAACCGTTATGCGATCGTACAACATCAGCATCCGGGATATAGCACAGTTTACGACTATGAAAAGGACATGCGGATCGGTGTGGGTTACGCGAGGACCATTAACCGGTTCAAAGCAGGTTTTACTGATGCGCTTACTTTCCGGTATGTTGTAGCTAAACACTTTGAGATCCCGGCTACGGGGGCGTTGCTGATCGCAGATGGGAGCGTCGATGGACCTTTAAGACAACTTGGGTTTATTGAGAATATCCACTATATACCCGTCTGTGCGGAAGATCTCGAAGAAAAGATTGGCTATATCTTAGATACAGCTAACAACGCAGAGATCGACGCGATCCGACGGCGCGGGCAAGAACTGGTTTTGAGCGCACACAGGACTTGTGATCGCGCCGAACTCATCAACAGCGCGTGTTCTTGGCAGGATAGTGGCCTTCATTTCACATACAAACAGGGCCTATAAGAATCCTTGCACGTTCACCGTCTCCATGTTATATATTCCTGTACGTTGATATCGCCCTTGAATCCATGATTCGGTTCAAAATCATCATCAACTGCGGACCTTGCCAGGAGTTCATCGGGAAGTGCCTTGCTTCCGTTAAGGCGCAGTCTGTGACGGAATGGGAGGCTCATGTCACTGTGGATGCGTGTGGCGATGACACTTACACATGCGCAGTTCATGTTTCCGCGGGCGATCCCCGGATCTGGGTGAAGCAGAACGAGACTCGCCGTTATTCTATGTGCAATATCGTTCATGCCATTCAGAGGAGCAACGCGGAACCCGAGGACGTTCTGGTGATGCTCGACGGAGACGATTGGTTCGCCGATAACAACGCTCTGCGAACCATCGCGGATGCCTATGAGGAGTTCGACTGCTGGATTACGTATGGGAGTTGGCTTTCGAATGTTGTGGGGCCGTCAGGACGCCCCAATGGGCTATGGCCCGCATACCCCGAGGGAACTGCGGACTTTCGCCGCCACCGCTTCCTGGGCACAGCAGTTCGCACCTGGAAAAGGTGGTTATGGGACTATTTGCGAGATGGCGACCTACGCAGCGAGTCGGGTGAGTATGTCAGGGTCTCAGAGGATCAGATGATCATGATACCTCTACTTGAGATGTGCGGGACTTCCAGAGCGAAACATATCGCCGCGCCCATCATGATATATAACAAGACTGCGACATACCCTGTCGATGACTCAATTACTCAAGAAGGGATGCGAAACGGTTATCTAATCGATTCCAGGGCGCCTTATACACGGCTGGATGCCAAAAGCTACAGGAAGGCGATTGCAACGATCGAATAACTTGACTCATGGATGAAATTACGCTGAGAATTATTGTCAACTGCGGCCCAAGCGAGGATTACGTCGACAGGTGCCTTGACTCTGTTCGCTCCCAATCATTTGTTAATTGGCAGGCTTACGTCACTGTGGATCCGTGCGGTGATAGGACGCTCCAGGAAGCACTTCGGTCCCGAAAGGGCGATCACAGGATTCATATCCATCAGAACAGCAAGCGTCAGTACTCTATGCTGAACCTGGTTCAAGCTGTTGGCCGGAGTAGTGCGCAGCGGGAAGACGTCTTTGTCGTGCTGGATGGAGATGACTGGTTTGCTACCCCTGATGCTCTCCGTATTATTCACGACACGTATAAGCAGTTCAACTGCTGGATGACCTATGGAAGCTGGGTGTCAGACCAGCCGAACATGCAGGGCATGTGGCCCGCCTATCCAGAGGGCACAATACACTTCCGTCGCTGCGAATGGCTTGGCACTGCAGTCCGCACATGGAAACGATGGCTGTGGGATTTGATTGACGATCGGGATTTCCGGGACGCGAAAGGCAAATATTTTCGTGTTACCGAAGATCAAGCTGCTATGCTGCCAATGCTGGAGATGAGCGGCACCGGTAAAGCGAGGCACATACCGGAAACACTGATGGTATATAACAGGTCGTCACCTCATGCGTGCTGCTATACATGTCGCGATGAGATGCTCGCCAACGCCGAGTACTTAAGGGCTCTTCCGCCTTACTCGCGGCTGGTCGAGAAACCTAATTTCGGGATTGCGACAGGGTCGCTCCGATTACAGCGCGGATAAGAGGGTGTCCACGCATGAGACTAAGCCTGTGATCATTCTCCAATTTGACAATGCATATCATCACTGGGGGCTGCTGGCGCTCCAATCCCTGCAGTTACATGAGCCTCGAACCCTGGTATTGTGCAATACCGTCAACCTGACGGCGGTGCAAATTTCGGAGCTGCAACAGGCGCACACGTGCGTAGAAATCACGAACGGGGTGTCTGACAGATCGACATCACCCGAGCAGATGGCGGCCCGGAAGCCATTTGTGCTACTGCACGCGATGCAGCATTATCCGGAGCAGCCCTGGTACGCCCTCTTGGATGCGGACCTTCTAGTTCGCAAGCCGTTGGACCCGCTATGGTCGCTTTTGGATAACTATCCTGCGGCGCTATACATTACCGATGGTATGGAGAACGGGATATACTACCGGCAACTAGTAACACCTTCCGGCATTGTTTGCGTACGTCCCGATGCAAAGAAGCTCATCGACTGCTGGGCAAAGTGGTATCACCACGCTAAACCAATCGGTTCAATCGAGCCGCTCGCCTGGTATTGGGATCAGATCACCTTGGCGGAAGCCTGGTCAGAATCCGGCGTGCCCTGTGCGACAATCCCGATGAATGTGTATGGCGACGACCAGTTGGAGCCAACTGCGGCCATTTGGTCTGCCCACGTAGGCGATCGTAAACAGAATTATTACAAACTGTTTTGCGATGAGTATCAAAGGCAGCTAAATATAGCCGTGCAGACCAAACGTTAACTGTCAAAACACTCGATCTCCCGCTTATATTCCTGCAGATAATCTTTCACCATTCGCCGGTAGTGATACTTTTCCAGCGCAATCTCGCGGCATCGAAGCGGGGAAACCCTGCCTATCCGGTGAAGAGCGGTTTCCCATTCCCCTTCAGCGTCACAAAGTATTCCTGTTTCCGGAGTGACAATCTCTACCGTTCCACCCATTCGGCTTGAGATCACGGGTGTACCTGAAAGCATCGCTTCCAGAACAATCAACGGGCATCCCTCGTGCAGTCGAGATGGAAATAAGAGTGCGCGGGCGCCCGCGATTAACTCCGCCTTTTGCTTTCCCCGGACATCGCCCAAATATTCGGCTCCAGCCGCCGTACAAAGTTCGGAAATATGGTGGATGGTTTCGTAATTTAAACCGGTCCCGGCTACGATAAGGCGGGATCCTGCACGCCTGGCCAGGGCCAGCGCCAGATCGAGACCTTTGTCGCTAGCCCTGTTCATCGCGCCCATGAACAACAGATAATCGTCCTTTGTCTCCGAAAAGATGAGATCGTGCGGATTGACTCCGTTCAACACTACCCGCCCGGATCCATGTGCTCGGGCGAGGGAATGAGATACAAATACCCAGTTCGGCTTGGCGGGCTCATCTGCTTCCCGCATGTGGCAAGTCAGCAAGCATGGTATGCGCTGGGCATCGGCAAATTCGAGTATCGTTTCAGCAAATCTGGGCGGACCGATAGGCGCATGGCAGACATCGACGTTCGGAACTGGCGTCTCAACTTGAAGGACACCAGAAGGCAGGGGGATTTCTGTTCCCTTCTGGATGTAATAGAAGACCTCGTGTCCCTCTTCCGCCAGGCCTTGTGCGATGAGATCATGTAAATGATAACCCGATCCGGAAGGATACTCCCTCGGATGCAAACCGCTGCCATTCTGACCCGATACGGGGTATCGATGAGGGGAGGCCAGTAACACCCGCATACCGTTTATCGTTCCTTTCGGTCTTGAAACGTTCTACGGCTCAAAAGCCGCTCTGCCTGCTTCCAATTCTCTGACGAGCGACAAGACTCTTGCACCGGAACAAAACATTTCCTGCTGATCGGACCATTCCCGGATGAGAAATTGCAAGATTCCCTTCTTCTTGAACCCGTGTATCGAACGAGCGACCTCTTCAAATGAACCCACGAAAGCTGCGGACTTGCCGGGCCAGCCGGAGAAAAGCCCCCTCCAAAGATACGGCGTAGGCCAGGAAAACGGATCTTCCCGATGCTCGACAGAATTCGACGGCAGCAGGGTTGCCGCGGCATCCAGGGCCTCCTGCTGCGTTTCACGCGCAACGACCGAACTGAGCAAGCCGACTCGTTTCCCGAAGTGCAGAACCGGTAACGCATCGGCGTAAATCTGGTCTGGCCGATGGGCAAGCCGCCATAAACGATTTGCGTGCTTGGTCGCAAGGAAGGCAGCTTCTGCAGTTTCACCTTCAACGTCAAACTCCGGAACTTCCAATGGATCAAAGAGGCAACGGCAGTTAGTCAGGAACTCGGCTGCTTGTTCTAAA
>JAFAZU010000671.1 GCA_019239585.1 Acidobacteriaceae bacterium | reverse complement strand
GGCGTTATCCGTGGAGTAGCCGATTGGGTAGCACGGCGGCGTGGGTACAATGAGGCGCAAAAGGCGCGGGTCGAAAATGCAGGGGTTCTCACAGCTTCCGGTTTGATTGCGGGGGAGGCGGTGTTGGGGCTGGTTTGGGCGGGCTTGCAGTTTGCGCCCGCTTCCCTTCGGGAGCATTTGCAGTTGTTGAGGCATCCGTCCTATCTCCTTGGGCTGGTTGTGATGGTGGGTCTAGCTTGGGTGATGGTACGCCTTCCCTTATCAAGCGCAGGGAGTCCGGATGAACCTGCTCCGCCTACCTCTATGATGTAGCGCCGTATTAAGCAGGTAAGAAATACCGAGTCACAAGGTCAGAAGAAAGTTTGAAAACTATGTTTAGTTTTACTAAACGGTTGAGATGAGAGAGTTTGCACGAGAAATGCAAACTGTTATTCTCTTTCCGATAGCTGCATTGGGCTTCATTCCATTTTTGGCAACTCTACAGTGATGGGCAAGAGATTCTTGGGAGGCGGATGCGATCTCAAACTACACCGGCGGCACGCGTTAAGCGTTCCACCATGCCCGAAAATGCTAGTGGATTAGCAGCACAACTCAGACGTTTGCTGATTGGACAATCGGAAGCAATCAACACCATTGTTCCTTTTGTGCAGATGCACCAAGCGGGACTTTCACCGGAAGGACGGCCTATTGGCGTTGTTCTGTTGTTAGGGCCGACGGGAACAGGAAAGACCCGCACCGTGGAGGCTTTGGCGCAGGTGCTGCACGGCAGCAGCAAGAATCTGCTGAAGGTGGATTGCGGCGAGTTTCAGATGGAGCACGAGGTTGCTAAGCTGATCGGCGCGCCTCCGGGATATCTGGGACATCGGGAGACACAGCCGATGTTGACACAAGCGAAGTTGGCAGGCGTTACTTCGGAGGAAAGCGATATCTCGCTGGTGCTTTTCGGTGAGATCGAGAAGGCGGCTGCCTCCATGACGCGATTGTTGCTCGGCATTTTGGATAAAGCAACGCTGCGCTTGGGGGATAACAGCACCGTCAATTTTGAACGCTCCTTAATTTTCCTGACGAGCAATTTGGGTGCTAAGTCAATCCAGAAGATCAACACGCCGGATTTTGGTTTTGAAGCCATGCTTCCGCCTAAAGCTGTCGAAGAAAGGAAAATTCAGAGCGCGGGATTGAGCGCTGTCAGGCAGAAGTTTCCACCGGAATTTGTGAACCGGATCGATTCCGTGGTGACTTATAAACCATTGGAGCGCGAGGCTTGCGAAACAATTCTAGAGCAGATTTTGTCGGAATTTGCGCGTTTGATTCAGAGCCGCTTGGGACTGCGCGCTTTTAAGTTGAGCTGCACGCCTGCAGGCCGGACCTTACTGCTGGATACAGGTGTGAGTTCCGAGTTTGGTGCTCGGGAGTTGAAGCGCACAGTGCAGAGGAATTTTATTCAGCCCGTAGCGGCGCTGGTAGCGCAGGAACAAGTTCCGCCGGGTTCGACGGTGATCCTGGACGCCAAGGGCGGAGAGTTTACAATCTTCATGCGGCAGTAGACTGGCAGCTTGTTATACCGGGATATTTATAGCAATTTCTCCAACGGTGGTGGTTGGCTCCGGCACGGATTCGCCGTGTTCACGCATGACTGCAATGTGGCCTTCAATGGCTTCACGAATGTTTTGTTCCGTTTCTTCCAGAGTGTCACCAACCGTTACACAGCCGGGCAGATCGGGCACATAGGCTCCATAACCAGTAGCTGATTTCTCAAACACAACTGCATACCTTTGCGCTGCTTTCATTTCAAACCTGCCTGTTTCAAAACTCTATTGAGAGTACCTATCGGTAAATCCTTGGATGGATGTCCAGGAACGGTAACTGTTCCTAGTTTCGTTGCATGGCGGTAATGGCGATGAATTCCAGTTGTTCGCACTAGTTTCCAGCCGTCCTGTTCAAGGAGCTTCAGAACGTCGCAACCTTCATTTAACTCCCATGAAGTTGATTTTAGGCGGACGTAATTTGTTGAGCAGCAGGTCAAGCTGAATGGTACGCGTTACAGAAGCTGAACTGGCCCGTGACTCTAGCGATTGCTCACCTTTAAGGAGCTACTGCTTCCAGCTTACAGATTGGCTGATGGAGACAGATCCTGGCTTGTTTAGGGCTAGGGTCATTTCGACGCTGGGCGAGTTAACTTCACAATCGACTGATCCCAGCCGCAGTTCATCTGCGCCCAGCTTGATTTCACGCACGCCGGTGGTGTTTCGAATGATAAGCGTTGCTCCTGAGGCATGATCAAGATCTTTGGCGGCGTGGTTCCAGGAGACGTGCAATAGCCGGTTTTCACCAGTAACTGCTAGTTGTAGTTGTTGAGAGTGAGACGAGAAAGAGGGCAGCGAAATTACCGATTGATTGAGATACCAAAGCAGGGCGACAACTCCTAATGCAATCGTAACCAGAGCGGCTACTGTCCCAGGGCCTCCTCTCGATTTGAGTTTTTGAGTTGGTCTCTGGTCCTGCGGCTCAAGATCCAGTTCTGGAAGCGATTTAAATTCGGATTCATCGAATCGAAACTCTCGAACGGAAGATTCGGGAGGCAATTGGCCATCCGCCGAGATAAAGAACCCTGCTGTGTACGGCTCCGTAGCTCCTACAAGCAGTAGAGCGTGAATCGTGTTTTGAAATTCAGCGGACAGCAAAGTTCGATCCGCAATAGAAGGCCGCAGGTGTCCAGGGCGCTTATGGCTTCGAAAGAGGCCCAGGGCCGTCCGTTCTTTCGCGCGCGCCTGCCAGCGGACCTCCGCGAACCGATCTTCCTGGCTGGGGTCGAGCATAAAAGTTGCCCCGTCCTGAGGACCGCGCGGGATCATTTCTATGTCATCAATCCGCAACGTGGAGGAATAACTGTTGGGCAGAGATCCCACGAGCACTCCGCCAATCTCTACGCCTGCTGATTCCGCTGCC
>JAFAZU010000657.1 GCA_019239585.1 Acidobacteriaceae bacterium | reverse complement strand
GAAGTGGTTGAGCCGGAATCCGCAGTTCGAGCCGAGCCGTTTGCTCCGGAGACGAGTTCCGAGCGGGACCGTTTCCTCCGTGAAAAAGCTGAATTGCAGGACCTTTTACAGCGTCGTCAGGCTGAGTTCGAAAACTATCGTCGCCGTATGGAAAAGGAGCGCTACGATTTGTCCGAGCTCGCCGCTATGGATACCGTCAAGGCTTTGCTTCCCGTGCTCGATGATTTTGAGCGCGCCCTGAAGGCCGAGTCCGCTGACAAGGAGTATGCGCGCGGTATGGAACTGATTTATAACCGGTTCTATGAGACTCTAAGAAAGCTTGGCTTGGAGCCGATCAGCAACGAAGTGGCGCTCTTTAACCCGCATATTCATCACGCGGTCGAGATGGTCGATACGAAAGATCATCCTGACCAGACAATATTGGCTGTTTATCAGACAGGTTATTACTTCAAAGGACGTCTGCTCCGTCCGGCCATGGTAAAGGTGGCGGTGAATTCCTAGTTCAGCATGAGTGTCGCGAAACGAGATTACTATGAGGTGTTGAGCGTCTCGCGCGACTGCGACGAACAGACGCTCAAGAGCTCCTACCGGAAGCTAGCGCTGCAGTACCATCCGGACCGCAACCCCGGCAACCGGGAAGCAGAAGAAAAGTTCAAAGAAGCGGCGGAGGCATACTCGATCCTGAGCGATCCGCAGAAGCGCGCCGCCTATGACCGTTATGGTCATCAAGCCGTAAACGGCGCCGCTGGAGGCGGCTTCGACGAATCGCAGTTTGCGGATTTCGGCGACATTCTTGGCGACCTGTTTGGATTCGGCGATATTTTCGGCGGCGGAGGACGGAGCCGTCGTACTCGCCAGCAGCGCGGTGAAGATTTACGCTACGATCTCGAAATCAGCTTTGAAGACGTCATGCGGGGCATGTCTGCCGATCTGCAAATTCCACGGATGGAGCCGTGCTCCAAATGCGCGGGTACAGGCGCTGAGCCGAACGGCGGGCTTGTGAGCTGTGCGGCGTGCAGCGGCCGTGGCGAGATTCTTTACCAGCAGGGATTTCTGTCCATTCGCAAAACCTGCCCGACTTGTAGCGGTCGCGGCAAAGTGATTCGTCAGGCTTGCTCGCAGTGTCGTGGTCAGGGCTTTAGCCGGGTTGAGAAGAAGCTCAAAGTGAATATTCCCCCCGGAGTCGATAACGGCACACGACTGCGATTATCGGGTGAAGGCAATCCTGGACCCCCGGGCAGCCAGCCTGGCGATCTGTACGTGGTTATCAAGGTCGCTGATCATCTTGTGTTCGAGCGTCGTGAGTCGGACCTGCACTGCACGTTGCCGATTAACATCGCGCAAGCGGCTTTAGGCGCAGAAATTGAAGTGCAGACCTTTGATGGTCCGCAAACGATTAAAATCCCGGAAGGGACGCAATCCGGTGCGCACTTTAAGCTGCGTAACTTGGGTGTGCCGCATGTGAACAGCCGCGCTCGCGGTGATCTTTATGTACATGCCGATGTGCAGGTGCCGAAGAAGCTCACCCGCGAACAGCGCAAACTGTTCGAAGAACTCCGTGATGTGCTGCCTGCTGAAAACATTCCGCACGAAAAAAGTGTTTTCGAAAAGGTCCGCGATTTCTTCGGCTGATGAACTAATTGCCTGGTTACCTATATAGCTGACAGCCGCGGGGATTTTTCCCGTATTTGTTATTACAGACCAGCCTGCGTGCGCCACCCTTTGCTAGCCAACCAGTTCTCCCACCATCGCTGATTTTGGCGTATCGCCGCCTGTTGCTCGGGCGGCAACTCCGGGCCAGGTTCCGGGATTGGAGGCAGGGGGCTTAGGCCGACTTGGGCGCGCAGCTCGTTGATTCGGCTACCGTCCTCCAGTTTCCAGGGGCGAATGCGACCATCGTGCGGATCATCCAGCCATTGTGTTCCATATCGCTGGGGTCGGCCCTCGAACATCGCGACTCGATCTCTCAGATAGGCCGCGTGCCATCGAGGAATGCTCCCTTCATAAGCAGAATGCTCCATCAGGGAGAGGCATTTTCTTTGTAGATCCGGGAAGCCAACCGCATGCTGAGCAATCAACCAAGCGGCTTCCGCTCCGTCGTGCCCAACTATGTGCTCGTGCGGCCAGCCGTACTCGTCTACAATCTCCTTCAGCCGCTGTGCATTCTTGCTGTGAACGGCTTCCATCCGTGGAACGTAGGAGCCGCCGAGCTCATCCGATTCCACAAGTTCCTGCCTCACTCGCAAATCTTCAGTGCGCATTGCAATGAGTTCTTCACGCAAAACTTCATTGAGCATCCGTCAGATCATTATTAGACCATTTGTGCCCGCAATGACCGTGAATGCAGTTCTTTTCTCCGCTCATGGTAGTTTCAGTTGAGTTGGAGGAGCGTACATGCGAGTAGGCCTTTTCACGCGTGAGTTCCCGCCGCACATCTACGGCGGAGCGGGCGTTCATGTGGATTACCTGAGCCGCGAACTGGCGAAAAAGATCGAAGTGGAGGTTCATTGCTGGGGCACACAACACTCCGATGAGGGCAATCTCCACGTTCGTGGCGCTGAGCCCTGGAGTGAAATCAGCAACGGTACCACGGAAAAGTTCAAAGGGGCTTTAGAAGCGTTCAGTCTGAACCTGACTCAGATTAAAGCTCTGGAGGGCATCGAGCTTGTCCATACTCACACCTGGTATGTCTCCATGGCGGGCTTCCTTGCCAAGAAGCTATACGGCGTACCCTTCGTGTTGACTACTCACAGCCTGGAGCCTTTGCGCGCCTGGAAAGCCGAACAGCTAGGCAGCGGATATGCCATGAGTTCCTGGATGGAGCGCACGGCCGTTCTTGATGCGGACGCCGTGATTGCCGTTTCAAACGGTACGAAGGAAGACATATTGCGCGTCTATCCGCTTCCGCCAGAGCGCGTGCATGTCATTTACAACGGCATTGATCTGCATGAGTATCGGTATACAAGCGACACAAGCGCATTGACGAAGTACGGCGTTGACTCTTCCGTTCCTTATGTTCTCTTTGTAGGAAGAATTACGAGGCAGAAGGGCGTTACTCACCTGGTTGACGCGATCCGCTACCTTCCTGGCAACACACAGGTCGTCTTGTGTGCGGGCGCTCCCGATACGCCGGAAATTGCTGCCGAAATGCGGGAAAAGGTCGAAGAAGCTCGCAAGGGGCATCCGAATGTAATCTGGATTGAAAAGATGGTCTCCAAGCCTGAGGTCATTCAGCTGTATAGTCATGCGCGCGTCTTCTGCTGTCCTTCCGTTTATGAGCCCTTCGGCATCATCAACCTGGAAGCCATGGCGTGCGGCGCTCCCGTTGTTGCTAGCGCCACGGGTGGCATTAAGGAAGTCGTTGTGGATAACGAGACCGGCTATTTGGTGCCTTTCGAAGCGGACCCTACCACCAGCTTCCCGATCCACCCTGATCGTTTCGCCCAAGACTTAGGCTCTAAAATCTCCGATCTCCTGGCAGACGAAGCCAAATGTCGCCGCTATGGGGAAGCAGGCCGCAGGCGTGTGGAAGAGAAGTTCAGTTGGACCGCGATTGCCGATCAAACCATTGCGCTGTACCAAAACCTGATTGCAACCAGGAAAACGGCAAAAGCCCGCGCGTAACATCCTGCCCCTATGTTTTGTCCCATGAGGGATGGCTGCACAAAAAAGTTCCGTTCTCGAAGAAGATATTCAGGCTGCAACTTTTAAGCCGCCGAAACAGGATGGCCGCAAACGGGTTATCATTGAGGGCGTCAGTCCGGAAGTAGACGGCGGACGCTTCCCCGCGAAACGGACAATCGGCGATCTGGTGCGCGTGGAAGCTGATATCTTCACCGATGGGCACGATTCTATCTCTGCCGTGCTCTTGTTCCGGCATGAGAATTCACCCGATTGGAATGAGCGTCCCATGCAGGCTCTTGTCAATGATCGCTGGTTTGGAGAGTTTCCGGTCGAACAACTGGGCCGTTACCGTTACACAATTCACGCCTGGGTAGACCACTGGGAAACGTGGCGACGCGACTTGCAAAAGCGCATCGCAGCCGACACGGATACGCCGGTCGATTATCTAATTGGAGCGGAGCTTATTAAGCAGGCTGGGGATCGTGCCGATTCATCTGATAAGCAGTGGCTAAGGGAACAAGCGCGTGAGTTAGAAACCAAGCCGGACGACAAGGAGATCCACCAATCCCTGGCCACCAACGCGGCCCTAAACGAAACCATGCGCCGTTACCCTGACCGCCGCTTCGCAACGGAAATGGAGCGCGAACTGGTGCTGGTCGTTGATCCCGTTCGCGCGCGTTTTAGTTCCTGGTACGAGTTTTTCCCGCGTTCCACTTCGCCTGAACCGGGACGACACGGTACGTTTGCTGACTGCGAGGCCCGCCTCGAATATGCCGCCGGCATGGGCTTCGATGTAGTCTATTTCCCGCCGGTCCACCCCATTGGCACGAAATTTCGAAAAGGCAAAAATAACTCCGTCGTTGCTGAACCGGGGGATTGGGGAAGTCCATGGGCGATCGGCGCGGCGGAAGGCGGGCACAAAGCCATTCATCCGCAGCTCGGCACACCCGAAGACTTTCGCCGCCTCGTCAAGCGCGCCGGTGAATTAGGAATCCAAATCGCTCTTGATATTGCGTTCCAGGCTGCTCCCGATCACCCCTATGTGGGAGAGCACGAAAACTGGTTCCGTAAACGCCCTGATGGCACAATTCAGTACGCGGAGAATCCTCCCAAAAAATACCAGGATATTTACCCTTTCGACTTCGAATCGGAAGACTGGCCCGGCATGTGGCAGGAGTTGAAAAGTGTCTTCCTGTACTGGATCGAGCAGGGCGTCCGCATTTTTCGCGTCGATAATCCGCACACGAAAGCATTTCCGTTCTGGGAGTGGTGCATTACAGAAATTAAACGTGATTATCCGGACGTTCTGTTTCTCTCCGAAGCCTTTACCCGCCCCAAAATCATGTACCGGCTGGCGAAGCTGGGCTTTAGCCAGTCCTACACTTATTTCCCGTGGCGCAATGACAAATACGGCCTCATGCAGTATCTAACCGAGCTGACAAAACCGCCGGTCGTCGATTTCTTCCGCCCCAACCAGTGGCCCAATACGCCGGACATTCTGACTGAATTTCTCCAACTCGGCAGCCGTTCGGCATTTATAATCCGCTTCCTGCTGGCTGCTACGATAGGCGCAAATTATGGCATCTATGGTCCTGCCTTTGAGTTGATGGAAAGCCGTCCCGTGCGGCATGGCAGTGAGGAGTATCTGGACTCGGAAAAGTATCAGATCCGCGAGTGGGACCTGAACCGGCCCGACAGTCTGCGCGATTTAATTACGCTGGTGAATCGCATCCGGCGGGAAAATGAAGCTTTGCAAAGCGA
>JAFAZU010000652.1 GCA_019239585.1 Acidobacteriaceae bacterium | reverse complement strand
AATGGACTGACCCCGCAGCAGGCCGCTAGCTATACAGCTTTGAAACAGGAACTCGATGCGATACTCGGCTCCGAGTCGCAGTGCCTTGGTGACGGAAACCAGGACGGAGTAGTCGACCAGCAGGACATCACCAACTATTTTCTGTTTAGCAAGAGCGGGTCGAGCTGGTACAACTTTCCCGTTTTCGACCCGGTGACCGGGAGTCAGGTCTACAGCGGCATCACGGGTCCGCAGGATCTGCAGGTCATTCAACAAAACCTCGGGCAAACCTGCCAGCCCCGTTAAGAAACTGCGCCTTTATGCGAATTGTTTGCTTTATCGCTCTCGTTGCTTGCTGTCTGGCGTCATCAAGCCAGACGCGAGCAGCGGATGCTTCACCGAAACCTGCGAAGAAAGCGCCGGAAGGAATGGTGTGGATCCCCGGCGGTGAATTCTGGATGGGCAGCGAGGAAGCGATGTTTCCGGATGCCAGGCCCATTCACAAAGTCTATGTCGATGGTTTTTGGATGGACCGCGCAACGGTGACCAATGAACAGTTCGCCAATTTCGTGAAGGCAACCGGCTACGTCACAGTCGCCGAGCGCCCGGCAGATCCAGCGCTATATCCCGGCGCTCCCCCTGCTATGCTCAGGCCTGGAGCGCCGGTCTATACGCCCCCGTCCGGGCCTGTTCCCCTCAACAACCTCCTGAACTGGTGGAGTTGGCGGGAAGGCGCCGATTGGTGTCACCCGGAAGGTCCGGGCAGCAACATCCAAGGTCGGGAGAAACATCCCGTTGTGCAAGTCGCTTACGACGATGCCGTGGCTTACGCCAAGTGGGTCGGAAAGCGGCTACCCACGGAAGCCGAATGGGAATTCGCGGCGCGCGGTGGTTTGGATCGGAAGACCTTTGTCTGGGGTGATGAAGACACGCCCGGCGGCAGACAGATGGCTAACACCTTTCAAGGTCATTTTCCCGACCACAACTCAGGAGAGGACGGCTTCAAGGGAACAGCGCCCGTCTGTTCATACCCGGCAAACCGCTATAGTCTTTGCGACATGAGCGGCAATGTCTGGCAATGGACTTCCGATTGGTACCGGCCTGATTACTACCAAAAACTGGCGGCTCAAGGCGGCGTGGCGCGCAATCCGCAAGGACCGGATAACAGTTACGATCCATCCGATCCCGGCGTGCCGAAGCGGGTGCAAAAGGGCGGCTCGTTTTTATGCACGGATCAATATTGTGGGCGCTACCGCCCAGGCGGTCGGGGTAAGGGAGAGGCGGCCAGCGGCGCTTCCAACGTCGGCTTCCGACTCGTGGCGCAGTGAAGTGCGCAGGAGATGTCGCCGGACTATATTTCCGGCATCGTGTTCACGGCCAGCTGCAGCCCGAAGTGGCCGCTCTGGAAGTCGTGCTCCGTGTTCCAGATCTCGGCGCCGTCCGCCATGCGAATCAACGTCACAGACAAGCGATACTGTTCCCTGCGATGGGCGGTTGGAGCAGGCCGGACGGTCTGGAAGGCCGGGACATAGCCGCCTTTGGGAATATCAATCCTGACCTGGCTATCGTCCTGGTCGTTTAACTGAAGATAATATTCAGCCAGTTTCTGGCGAAGGCGGCGTGCGTCGTTTCGCACGATTGGGTCGAGACCGGGCTCGAAAGACTTGTCCCGCCCAAAGACGGAGATGCCAATACTGTATTCACATAATTGATGAGCGCGTCCTGCTAGAGTTTCCTCGACAACGAACTCGAGAAAGCCCCGCATCCTGTGTGCGTGAACAAATCCTTCACTCTGAAGGATTTTTGAGAGCTGCGCTTTGACAGCAGCAGGAGAGGGCACACGGCTGCGCCGACTTGCCGGAGCAGATTTAGGCAAATAGTTTGCAGGAAATGGCAACACGGTAGCTGGTTTCATTTTGAGTTCTCCTGGATTTCCATGGAAATTTGCGAACTCCCGGAGAAGAATATGACCGTGGTCTTCTCCGGGACCTGCATTAGCTTCGAAATTCGGTCTTAAACTTGTCTTCTGATAGTGCAAGCAACAAAACCCGCTGAAACTTGCCATTGTTCACAAAAAAATAAAAGAACTGAAGTAA
>JAFAZU010000630.1 GCA_019239585.1 Acidobacteriaceae bacterium | reverse complement strand
GTTCGGCCTAGTTAAACCCATGCCCTCCTTCCCCGACTTTTTCGGCAACACGCAAACAGTCCAAACGCTGGCACAGATGATTGAGAAGGGGCGCATTCCGCAGACTATTCTTCTGAGCGGCCCGGAGGGTGTCGGTAAGGCAACGCTGGTCAGGCGGTTTGCGGCGGCTTTGCTCGGCGACGCGCGAAAGATTGAGCGGGATGACCTGAGCTTGCCGGAGAACATCGAAACGGTAGAAGCTCGTGAAAAGTGGGCTGCCGACAAGCGCGCCGATGATCCGCTTTTGTTTTCAACGCATCCGGACTTTGTCACGTTTTCGCCGGATGGACCGTTACGGCAAATCACCATTCAGCAAATGCGGCTCCTGCGGGAGCGAGCTCAACTGAAGCCCTTGCGCGGCAATCATCGGGTATTTTTAATCGATCACCTCGACCGCGCGAATGAGCAATCTGCGAATTCTCTCTTGAAAGTGCTGGAGGAGCCGCCGGAGCACCTTATCATTATGGCGACGGCTGAAAACCTCTATGATCTGCTTCCCACAATCCGGTCGCGCTCACTTGTGCTGCAAATGCCGCGCTTGTCTGATGAGGAGATGCAACAGTTTGCCCAAGCCCGAAAGCTGCCCGAGGCTCAGACCCGTGTGGAACTGGCAGAGGGAAGCCCTGGGTTAGCGGTCACACTGGACCTGGAACAGCTTCGCGCCCGCCGTGCGTTGATCCTGGCTGCGCTGGAGTGCGCGGCAGGACTGACTCCATTTTCCACCTGGGTGCAGCAGTCGGAATCTTTCAGTAACAGCAGGTCGGAGAAGTTGGAGTTCTACCTGAAACTGGCGTACGGTTTGCTGCGGGACATACTCTCGGCCTGGCATGGCAAGCCTCCGGTAAAAAACCGCGACGTAGCGCAGCGAATTACTATCATTGCCGAAGCGGTGAGCTTTTCCTGGATTGAGCGCGCTGCCGCACAGGTGGACGAGTTGGTTCTGATGGTACGCCGCAATATTCAAAAAACAGCAGCGCTCGATGCCCTCATTATTAATTTACGTAACCCATCTGCCTCTTTGAACACCTAAATATCAATACCCGTTCGTTTATAGTGAATGAACGCACATCATTTTATTAATTCAGTAAAATTGAGGGCAAATGTTTGAGGAGAGGCGACCTGAGTCGCTCATCAGAAAAACCACCCGCACGATCGGAGGAGAAACCAAGGATTCCAATCGCCGTCCGCCGGCGGTGAAGAAGACCACGCCACCCGATCAGACTAACGCCGAGCAGTTCTATTACGCCAAGCAAATGCAGGGGAAAACGCATATGATTGTCGTGCTGACCGATGGGGAACAACTGGAAGGTATCATCGAATGGTATGACAGGGATTGCGTGAAACTGAACCGGATTGGCGCGCCGAACCTGCTGCTTTATAAGCACTGCATCAAGTACCTGTACAAGGCGGAGCCGGAATAAGCTCCCCTTTTTACGAATCTGCTTTAGTTTTTGCTTTAATTGCCAGCCGGTGCGCGCGTCTTTCGGCGGCTTCTTCGTGGCGGCGCACTTCGTCCGGCGTTTCCGGCACAATAGGGGGCAGCACAATCCGGTTTCCGCTCTCGTCCAAAGCCACAAATGTCAGGTAGGCCGAAGAGGTATGCCGGACCTCACCGGTCCTTAAATTCTCGACCCAGAGCTTCACGCCAACCTCCATCGAGGTACGAAATACGCGGTTGACCTGCGACTTTAACATGGCGAGATCGCCGATGCGAATCGGGTGCAGAAAGGTCATTTGGTCCACGGAAGCAGTGACGACGACGGCGCGTGCATGGCGCACGCCTGAAATCGCGCCGCACAGGTCAACCAGATGCATGACATGGCCGCCGAGCATGGTTCCCAGTACGTTGGTGTTGCTGGGAAGGCAAAGCTCGGAGTACTCGGCCTGCGACTGCCTCACGGTGCGAATCTCACTCATACGCGCGGAAAGCGCTCCCCATAACTTCGACAAAAAGCCAGCACCTGCGCTCGCTCGCACGTGTCCAGCCCTTCCGGCTCTAGATGTTCATCCACTCTGGAATACAGGACGGCGTGGGCGTGAACCGGAGCGTAATCCTTTATTTCCAGAACTAGTACTTTGAGAGCAGACCCGTCCGTTCCTGTTTTCCCCTCTAAGTGAAAACGCCGCTGGCGCCGGTTTTCACTGGTCGGCAATACCGGACAGCCGCTGTCTGGGTTGCCATGGTTGCAGCCCGAGAAGCGTACAGCCGAGAGCGCAGGCTGCCTTTCTCCATTCGCGTGACACCAGCCGTCATATTCGTCGAAGAGCGGGAGACGTCCGCCGGTGCGCTGCCCATGCGTGACGATCTGCTGCGGCTCAAAATACGGACAGGGCATATTTGCAGTATCGCAAGCTCCTCCGAGAAAGCTTATGGTGTAAAATTCCGTCCATTCGTTCTTATGCTAATTGTTCACGTATACGTTTCAGTCAAACCGGAGGCGGTTGAAGCATTTCGTTCCGCTTCAGCGGAAAACGCCCGGAATAGCCTGAGAGAGCCGGGAGTTGCACGCTTTGATGTTTTGCAGGAGGAAGATAACCCCACACGCTTCGTGTTGGTGGAGGCTTACCGCACGCCGGAAGCGCCTGCCGAGCATAAGGCTACGGAACACTATGCGAAGTGGCGCGACACGGTAGCCGATATGATGGCTGAACCGAGAAAAAGTATCAAATACAGCAATGTCGCTCCAGGAGATGAAGGCTGGTGATGCAATTTGAGTTTGGGACGGCAAGCCGCATTGTGTTTGGGCGGGGCGCCGTTAAACAATTGCCTGAACTGGCGCGGACCTGTGGCCGTCACGCTTTGGTTGTCACGGGACGCAGTACCCAACGGGCCGCGCCTGCCCTGGAGGCATTACATCAATCCGGCATCTCATCAAAGCTCTTCGCTGTAGAAGGTGAACCGACGCTTGACACAGTGCGCCAAGGTGCGAAAGCAGCGCGGGACGGATGCGATCTCCTGATCGGCTTCGGCGGCGGAAGTGCGATGGATGCGGCAAAAGCAATAGCGGCGCTTGCCACGAACTCCGGCGAGCCGTTGGATTACCTGGAGGTCATTGGAAAAGGCGA
>JAFAZU010000577.1 GCA_019239585.1 Acidobacteriaceae bacterium | reverse complement strand
ATCGCGGCGTTTGCCTTCGTGCGTCCATCATAAGAGTTCAAAGTGGAAACATTGGGAAGAGATGTTCTGCCTGGGAAAACAGTGACAAAAGTCAAAGGACCTGGCGGCACGACCGTAACGTTAAGGGAATACGCCTGTACATTCGCGGCAGCAGGAATGTAAGAGGCAGCGCACCCTAATCCAGTGCTGTTGCGAATAGCATAATTACGGGTCTGCCCTGCGCTGAAAGCAGGTCCGCCGAAGTTCGGGTCGGACGAGCGGGTATCAATCACACGGCACGGCGGCACCGGCACAAAATAAAGACCATTGGATTCGGAAAGCGTAACATTCGTAGTCCCGCCCGGCTGATTGCCATTAAAGGCTAACGTGCCGCTGGTGCTGCCGCCGGAGGTAGGGACAAAATTGACCGGAAGCGTGCAGGAAGCGCCGGGAGCCAAATTAAAGGACCCAGCAGGGCAGGTGCCGCCTGATCCGGCAGTAAAGTTGTTAGGGAAATTGATAGAAGATATGTTCAGAGTTTGATCACCCGTGTTCGAAAGGGTAAGCGGAAAGGCAGAGCTGCCGGTAGAGCCAGGGGCAGTTAATGGTAGAGTTAACGGGGCAGCCGTACCCGTGATTTTCCGAACAGCAGAGTATTGCCCGTCAACGATATATAAATTATTCTGCCCATCAATAATCATGCTGGTAGGGTTGTTTAAAAGAGCAGTACGGGCTGGTCCATTATCGCCGGAGTAGCCACCTGTGCCGTTGCCCGCGATGGTGCTAATCGTGTGGCTAGCATCACCTGTCACCTTGCGAATCGCATTATTGTTATCGTCAGCAATGTAAAGGCTCCCGCCTGCGTCTACGGCAATACCGATCGGATATTGCAACTTAGCACTTGTGGCTGGTCCGTTATCGCCGGTGTAGCCGGCCACCCCTCCCTGCCCAGCAACCGTGTTAATTTTCCCATCTGCCACTGTTACTTCTCGAATGGCGCTGTTCGCTGTATCACCAATGAAAATATTGCCCGCTCGATCTACCGCTACGCCAAGCGGCCGGTTAAGCTGCGCACTTGTAGCAGGTCCGTTATCTCCCCCAAAGCCCGCTGTTGTACCGGCAAGCGTGTTAATGACTCCAGTGGACGATCTGATGACACGTATCCGGTGATTCAGAGTATCGGCGATGTAGAGGTTATTGGAGCTGTCAAACGCAATTCCGCTAGGGAACGAGAAGGCAGCATTACGGGCTTGTCCGCCATCGCCGCTGAATCCGCCGTTGGCGCCGCCTGTTCCTGCAACCGTTGAGATGTAGCCCGCTGTGTCAACTCGCCGGATCACGTTCTGTCGGTCGTCGGCAATGAACAAATTGCCGGCACTGTCCAGCGCCAAACCCGCCGGTTCATGAAGCTTAGCGCTCGTAGCAAGACCGCCGTCTCCGGGACAGGCGGCCGGAGCGCCAACCGTACAATCTGCAATGTTGCCGTTTGTATGGTCAGGCGCTGTTCCAGCAACGCGCGTCACCCCTCCAGTTGTCAGATCGATCGCATAGACATTCGCTATGACTACCTGGCCGTTGTTTCCCTCACTATGCGCATCGGAAACATAAAGCGTTGCCGGATTGCTCTTAAACGCAATCCCATTGAAAGAGGCGGAACTTAGGTTAATCGTGGTACGGCTGGCAACCGTATAGATCAGGCCGGGACCTACGGTCAGTTGTGGACCAGTCTGGGCAAATATTAGAGAAGACAATCCAGCAAATGCCATGCTCGCAGGCAAAATACGTAATAAGTTAAGCATGTTTAAAACCTCATAGTCAGCCAATCACCAATCGTAAATCAGCTAACAGGTTCAAGTATAAACACGAGCGCCAGGAGATGGAAATAGCTTACCGGCACAAAATTGTATTTTTAATCGCCCATTCGCTGCCAAAAATAAAAAAGGCCCGTGCATGGTGACATGCACGGGCCTTTTACGGCATTAGGGAAGAGGAGATTAGCTGCGAACCCTACGGCGAGCCGCCAAACCGGCACCAATCAAACCAATACCCATCAGCATCATGGAAGCTGGCTCCGGAGTAGTGGGATTACCAGGAGTGGCAACGAAAGATGCCGAATAAGTCACACCCGATACCGCGCCGCCAGCGACCAATAAATTATAGATATCAGGCAGCGTGCCATTAATGGCGGTTTGCGTTGAGAAGATCGCCGTCGTCGGTGACGAGCCACTACCAGAAGTACCGGTATAGGAAATGCCGTTCAACTGCAAAGCTGCAATTACAGTATTGCTGGACAACTGAAACAAGGTGAAAGGGGAACCATTTGGGGTGCAGGAAGACCCTAGTGCCGCGCTAAGGCAACCAGCTTGAGTTCCCACGCCTGGAGCAATATAGGTC
>JAFAZU010000714.1 GCA_019239585.1 Acidobacteriaceae bacterium | reverse complement strand
GCTTATTGGAGTTTAGAAAATTATCGTGGCGGAGTGCTGGGGGAGTGCCGGACGCTTTCGCTGTCCCGCGATATTCCGGAGGGGCTTGCCTGGGCTGTAGGTCCGTATGTGCAGAAGACGCCTTATGAGTCGCTGCTATCCACCTTGCGGGGAACTCGCAAAGCCGCCAGCCAGTAATCAGTCAAAGATGCTCGGACGTGTCCACCGTTGCGGCGCTTGCCTTCCCCTCCGGCTGGGGTCGAGCAGAAGTTTTTCCCTCTTTACTTTCGCACTCTGATTCTCTCTAATCTGCTCCATCGTGTTATAGGCCAGTGAAATAGGATTTGACCGTACAATATCGTTCCGCAGTGCCAGGAGAGTTTGAATCGAGCGATTTCGCGCATGGGGGCCGGAAGTAGCGGACTCAACGGGCATTCTTCGCGGGTTCTGACAGCTATTCAAATGAATAACGGCGACCCTTCCATCGGTTGCAATGGAGCGTTCCGGCGGCTCAACATTATTTAGCAGGTTGCGGGCCATCATTGTCCCGGCATCAACACAGCCTGTAAAAGCCAGATCATTCAGTACTTTGTTTCGCTCGTTATCAATGAACGAATCGGTGGCATGCGTCAGGTGCATTCTCCGGAACTTATAATTGATGTCCTCGGTAGCAGCGCTGAGCCAAACATCTCCCCCGCCTTGCTGCCACAAGCGCAAGTGATGACGCTTTGAAAAGGTATTCAGACTTTTTTGGTACTCTGCGTCCGCTTTAAGTCCATTCAACGTAAGCTTTGCCATGGGAGCCATACTATAGCCGCTGCGCTGCACGATGCAATGATACATCCGGTAGATAGACATGATCGAGCGTCCCTGCGCACCGGACCATCCGGCAGCGCCGAAGGCGCGATTAATCGAATCGCGATCGCCGAGAAGGAGAATGTTCACCAGATCGGAAGGATGATTGCGGCCACGGTTCGTGCGTTGTTGCGGGAGTTTCCCCAGAATTTGATGCACATTGTTCAACTCCTCTGCCGAGAGCGGCGCAAGTCGGCTTGGTTCAGGGCCGGAATACGATATATAGGTAGGTGTTGTTAGCTTCAGGATCATCTCGGTACCCGCTGGAAAATAGATTTCAGGGTCTGGTGAGCGGGCGATCAGGAATTTAACGCCTAAAACCGGCGCCGCTAGTTCCGGGTCCATACAGAGGATAGGAAGCGCGTAGAAGGCAACGCTTGAGGAGAGACTTGCCGTCGGGTACATGCCGTGTATTAATCCCCCGGCGCTTACGTGTTCTTTGGCGGTTCCGATATCCCGGACCTGCGCATGGATGGACGAAGTTTCGCCGTTTGGCCAATGCAGGGTATCAAAACGGTACTCCATGCTAGCAGTGGGGCGCTTCAAACCTAACCCTAGGCGTCCGACACTTTCGACTTTTCCGGAAATGAGCGTTCCTGGCGGGATAACTAGCTTTCCTTCTGAGAACACTGGGGAAATTACTACGCCCTCTATAGGGTCATCCACGTGGGAGGTGCGGGACCCGGTTGATATGGATAGCCGTATTTCCATATCTGTGCCTGCACTCAGCACTTGTGCAGCTTTGCATGGAACAATGAGAGTGGAAATAACGACCACCATCAAAGAAACGGCAAAATGTCTCAACATTACCTTTGGTTCAGTTTACCGAAGGTCTGTATCAGATTTCTTTTAGCAACCACTGGACTGCTCTTCTTTGAACCTTCACATATTCGGGTGCCCAAAGAGCGTGGATGGTGTGACCGACCGATGTGAAGACGACCCTGCCCTGCCCGTAGTCGTAGGCCCAGCCTGCAAGGGACTTCGGCCCGTATTTTTCGAAGTTCAGTTCATCGATGTTTTCCGCTTCGAGAAGAACGTATTTGCGGTCCTTGTCGTACTCGACGTAGTGCTGCTCATCATTTACTATGAAGTCTTTAATACCTTGTGTGATGGGGTGGTTTGAGTTGACGACTCGCACTTTAAAGGGTCGAAGGGGCGGATGTCCGATATAAGCTCCGCCTTGCACGTCCCGGTACGTTTTTGAGGACAGCGAGACGTGGCTGTTGTTGTGTAGCGAGTAGAAGCCGTTGCCCGCTGTCACGAATTCCTTAAGCGCAAGCGCCTGTTCTTCCGTCAGCCAGGATTGCGGTTTTGACTCCGGGAAGGCTTCTTTGTTTTCCAGATCGTGTTCGTAAGCGGTATAAGCGTCAGGGCCGAGATAGCCGTCAGGCCAGATCATGCCGTCACGAAGGCAGAGAAAGAGCTGGTAGTTCCTCAGCAGGTCGCGTGAGAGTTGCCAGTAATTAATGGTGTAGTCCACAGTGACGCCCTGTCCATCGAACATTTTTGTAAGCGCTACACGGATGTAGTCAGAGTTGTGATAACGGTCTCCGATCAAGGCGAGGACGCGGCGCGCTTTGGCGCTTTGCCCTTGTAGGAGGCGAACGACACCAAATCCCGCAGCCAGGCTGGCAGTTTGCTGTAGAAGAGACCGGCGGGAAAGTCTTGCGGCAGTGGTAAGCATGGCTGGTCGGAGTGTAGGCAGCGTCCGCGCAAAAAGTCAATCGGAAGTTCAAAATTTTTGAAAAAGAGCTCCGTGCCGTCAAAAAGTTTGAGATGATTTGTCCTGACGTTATGCGCTGCCTCCCTTCGGTTTTCCGCTCGTGTTCCCTTGCCGCTCTCTGCTTTGCAACGGTTGTTTGTACGGCAGCGGAGCAGGTATCCAGTTATCTGGTGTACGTCGGAACCTACACGGGGCCGAACAGCAAGGGCATTTACGGCTATAGATACGAAACCAGGACGGGCAAGCTCCAGCCGATGGGTGTAATGGCTGAAGTGGAGAATCCATCCTGGCTGACGCTTCATCCGAACGGACATTTCCTTTATGCCGTGAGTGAGTTGGGTGATGCGGGCGAGAGGCAAGGGGCGATTAGCAGTTTTGCCATTGATGGCAAAACGGGTGCGCTGCAGTTTTTGAATAAAGTTGAGTCGGGAGGCGGCGGAGCGTGTCATCTGGTCGTGGATAAAACGGGAAGGTTTATTGCAGTGGCGAATTATGGAAGCGGGAGCGTTGGCGTTTTCCGGCTTGACCCCAACGGGCGTCTCAGGGAACGGACAGCTCTGGTGCAACTGAGCGGGTCGAGCGTAAATCCCAAGCGGCAGAAGGGACCGCACGCGCATGCGGTCGTGCTGTCGGCGGATAACCGATTTCTGTTTGTTCCGGATTTGGGAACGGATGAGATTATGAGTTATCGCTTTAATTCGGCGGACGGTTCGCTCACCCCAAACTCGCCTCCGTTTACGAAAGTGGAGGGCGGATCGGGCCCACGGCACTTTGCGTTTGCTCCTTCGGGCAAATTTGCTTACCTGCTGAATGAGATGGGTTCACGCGTGACCGCGTTCTCGTATGA
>JAFAZU010000504.1 GCA_019239585.1 Acidobacteriaceae bacterium | reverse complement strand
GCGGCGGCATCCTCCGGAAGGTGTTGCAAGTCTTCCCGGCACAAAGGGGCTCCCAAAGCGCAAGCCAGCAGGTACAGACAAACAAGTTGACCGGTGTAGGTCTTGGTAGCGGCAACGCTTTTCTCTTTTCCAGCGCGAACCAGAAAGGCATGATGGGCCAGGCGGGCCAGCGTGCTCTCGGCCTCGTTGGTAATCCCGATGGCAAGTGCGCCTTTCGCTTTTGCTTCTTCCAGAACCAGATTCGTATCGGTTGACTCGCCCGACTGGGAGATGGCCACAACTGCCGTATCCTGCCATTGCAGGGGTGCGCGGTACAGGGTTATGACCGAGGGCGCAGCGAGCGAAACGGGTATGCCGGTCGTAATTTCAAGCAGATACCGCCCGAACTGAGCGGCATTGTCCGATGTTCCACGCGCTACAAGGGTAATGGAACGAACAGGATGCTTGCTGAAGTATTGCCGAAGCTGCTCGGCGTGGCCCCATTCGGCAATCAGCGTACGCTCCAGAGCCTCGGGCTGCTGGCGAATTTCGTCGCACATGGTAGAGGACATGCCAGTTGTAAGATAACAAATCGACCAATTAAAGTAGCACGCGTTGACCACGGACGGGGCCGACCAAATACTGTGGGCTGACCGAGGCGGACATAGGCAGGCGGGTTACTGTGGGTTTGATAACAATTAACGTGTTGCTGGTCTGCGTATCGCGGTTATTTTCGCTCAAAAGCTGATTCAGGCCCGGAATTTGAGACAGGCCAATTAACCCATTTCTTGTTACGTTTGTTGAACTTGCGTCCAGCCCAGCCAGCACGGCCCACTCGCCCTCGCGCACGTTCACGCTTCCTTTAAAGGCTCGTTGCGAGATCGCCGGAACCGTATTGAATGTTTGATTCCCTAAAGCCTTGTATTCGGCTTCTACGTCGATTCCAACATCGCCGTTTCCTGAGACTCTCGGAGTCAGTTTTAGAACGATGCCCAAGGCAACCATTGAGATCTGCGGGACTGGATTATAGATGGACGCGGAGCCTTGGCTGAACCCGGTGTAAAGACTTTGGGCAATCGGGTATTGATCGCCCACATGGAAGTTAGCGGTCTGGCCGGAAGAGACGACCACGGTAGCGTCGTACACAACGCGGCTGGTGGAGTTTGTGTAAGTAGCGAAAAACGTAGAGTCGCTTAGCCCGAAGCCGATCAGCGTTGCACCACCGCCAAAAGCCAGGAACTTGGTCGCATTGGAGATTGCTGGAGGAATTGTTTGAAAACCGTGCAGACGGCCAAAATCAGCCACGGAAAAGCTGGTCGGCAGAGCCAGCCCATAGTGATAAGTGCGTTCTGCGTCAACGCTCAGGATCTCCAATTCAAAAGAGACTTGCGATTTCGGAAGAAGCAAGGCTTCGAGAAGCGATCGGGCTACGCGCGCGCGTGTAACCCGGTCGCGGATCATCACGGTGCGATTCACGCTATCGTAGCCGATCACTCTCATATTGAGCACGCCGCGAACAGCATTGGCCGCTTCAATTAAATCCCTCTGTTCGAGAGCATCTGGCAAGGGAAAAGTGAGAAGAATCTGCGGCTCCAATTGGTTGCGCTTTTCTTCGCTGTCGCGGGCCACAAAGATGTGCCGATCCGCGATGGGGAACAGGAAAGTACCGGTAGCAGCCGTGAGCGCCTCCATGGCTGTACGGAAGTCAACATTATCAATCTGAAAGTGAATGCCGGGCTTTGGTTCCAGTTGCGGGTCGAACGTGACGCGAATGCCGTAAGCAGTTGTTACCTGCTGAAACAGGGTCCGTTCATCACCCTTCAAATCGAAGCTGGCGGAGTCGGGCGAAGCCTGCAACGGCGGCAAGGGTCCGATGTTTTCTTCCCGCTCCCAGTCCTTTCGGGAAGCAATCTCGACAGGCGGCTCGGATTTATTAGATCCTTCATTTTCAACAGATTTGAGGTCAGCCGAAATATCGGCGTCCTGTATCTTCGCCTGTGAAAGTAGCTTTGCCGACGACGCGAGCGCATCGCGGTTAGCGGCATACGTGGGGTTATGCGTATCACGAGCAGCGGCTTCCGAGTAAAGCAGATAAGCGCGGACAATTTGCCCTCCATTACGGGCTTTCTCCGCCTGACGCGCCAGTTGCGCAGCAATAGGGTCAGCAGCTATTAGGAATGTAGCAGCCAAAAGTAAGCAAGCGCTGATGCGAAGGATCAAACTGATAAGACGCAGCGCAGGAGGCCAACGTGGAACCAACTTGCGAAGCCGTCCATTAATGTCCAGGAGCAACGTAGCCGGGTGGGTGAGCGGCTCCTTCGCCGAAGAAGTACTCTTCCATTTGACGCAGCAGGAACTCCTGCGCTTCCGGCGTTCCCAGATTGAGCCGATATTCGTTCATAATCATTTTCATCTGCTCAACCCACATTCTCCAGGCCTCTTTCGAGACGTTGTCATAGATTCGCTGACCTAGCGGATGATTATCAAAGGGCACTTCATCAAGCCCAGGCAGTTCCTTGTGAAGCTTGACGCAATAAACGGTCCGCTCAGTTTTCGGGGTAGACCCGGTAGCGCTTGCCATAGCAATCTCCTCGTGTATCCTCTTTGAGGATAGCCCAGGACCAGAGAATCAGTTCGTTTCCCCTAACGCGGGAGAAGAAACACTCGGCGCCGCGCGTTTTTCGTTCTGCCGTTCAAGAAACGCGGAGAGCGGGAGCAAAGATGACTCCTCGGCAAAGTGATGCTGCACGGCCCGGAGATACCGGCGCAACACATCAGGCCGGGAGGATTTTCGAAGCCGGCTGCGTTGCAGGTCAAACAGCAGTTCCAGTTCGTACCGCGTAAAGGTGTGACGTCGTACGGAGCCGGTGATCACTTCTTGAACCAGCTGACTGAACGACGCTAGATCAAGGCATTCCGCTTGTGTGTCAGTCACGGATAGATAGTGGAGGAAAGGCCGGGGATTTCTTAAAATTTTGCGATTCGCGCATTCGAAAGCGCACTATTCGATATAGCAAAGTGGTCCATTTCTCCGCAGCTTTGGTGATTGCGCCCGATATTGGTGTCGCTTTTTGGCCCTTTTTGCTGCGAGCACTCGCTAATTTGCTGCTATTGAGCGGCATTGACGATCTGGCACCTCTTCTGATTTGCGTTGTTCATTGGATCCGGAGTGCCCTGGCATTTTCCAAGCCCCCTCCAGCCGAGACACCGGGCCGGGAGCGACGCATTGCCATCTTTGTCCCCTGCTGGAAGGAGTCGGATGTAATTGCCAATATGGTTCGACATAACCTGGCGGCCATCCGTTACCGCAACTACGATTTTTTCCTGGGCGCTTATCCAAATGACCCAGCCACGGTGCGCGTTGTCCAAAACTTGAGGGCGAATTATCAAAACGTGCATGTCGCGGTTTGCCCGCACCCTGGACCCACTTCCAAGGCGGACTGCCTGAACTGGATTTATTGCCGCATGTCGGAGTTGGAAGAGGAGCGGGGTATCAAGTTCGACACCGTGGTGCTGCACGACGCGGAGGACTTGATTCACCCCGAGGCGTTACACACGATCAACCGGGAGCGCGCTGTGCATGCCATGGTGCAAGTGCCCGTGCTGCCTTTACCGACGCCCTTTCGGGAGATGACCCACGGCATTTATTGCGACGAGTTCGCCGAGTTTCAAACCATTGACATGCCGGCTCGCGGCTACTGCGGTTCTTTTATTCCTTCGAATGGTGTCGGGACCGGCTTCGCGCGCCACATCCTACAGCGACTGGCCCGCGAACGGAGAAAAGTTTTCGATCCCTCCAGCCTGACGGAGGATTACGAAATCGGCGTGTACATCCATCAGTCGGGATTCTCACAAGTGTTCGTGCCTCTTCGCTGCGACACGCCCGACATTATGGCAACACGGGAGTATTTTCCGCGAAAAGTGAAGTTAGCCATCCGACAGCGTACCCGGTGGGTGACGGGTAACGCTCTGCAAAGCTGGGAGCGTTACGGCTGGCGCGGTCCTTTGTCGACCAAGTACTGGTTCTGGCGGGACAGAAAGGGTTTGGTCGCGAATCCGCTCAGTTTCTTAACGAATCTTCTGTTCCTGACCGGGCTGCTGACTTTTCTGTGGAGTTTACTAGCACACCGGCATTGGGCGTTCGCGGTGCCGCAGGGGGAAATTGTACGGCTATGTTGGATGACATCCATCTTGCAGTATTTTCGAATCGCATTGCGCATGGTCTGCGTCGCCCGGATCTATGGCATTGTATTTGCTCTAGGAGTTCCTCTGCGTTGCCTGCACGGAAATTTCATTAACAGCCTTGCTTCTTGTAGCGCAATCGGGCGGTTCACTAAATCAAAACTGCTACGACAACCGCTCGTCTGGTTGAAAACGGAACATGCCTACCCGGCGCACGCTGCCCTGCCTGCTCACGGGCGCGATCTTTCGGATGTGCTGGTGAGTTCAGGAATTCTTTCCACGGAAGGCCTTCTCGCGCTGAATGCGCATGTAACCTCTGCCAATGAGCTAGCTGATCTTCTGCTGAACCAGAAAATAGTTTCTGACGGAGAGCTTTGCCGCGCTTTGAGCTTGCAATCGGGACTAGCGGCGACGCGGGTAGAACTCGGTGAGGTGAAACAGCGAATCTTGCAAAGCCTGCCGACCCACGTGCAGGAGCATTTCGGCATTATTCCTTACCGTGTAGAGGCTGGAAAATTGATGGTGGCGGGAACGCGAGTGCCTTCGCCGGATGTCTTTGAAAAATTAAAAGCCTTTACTCTCTTACCGGTTGAGTTTCAATTAGTGACGAAAGGGAACTTTGAAGAGCTGCAAGAGCTTCGAAGGACGTTTTAGCTTCACTCGGGAGTACAGGAGCGATCCGGGCAGTGTGTGAATGCATCCACTACGCCTGAGTCGTTGCTGGAGACTGAAATCGACAGACCTTGGGTGAGTTCTGCAAAGCGTTTCCGCAGTTCGAACTACTAAGCAAATAAAATTTTGAATGCAACAGCATGCTCCGATGGCCAGCGCTTCGGTGAAGCGATGACGAGGGCACCGTCGGTAAACTTCCAATTGATCGGTTCATCGCTGCCGAGAAGCTCAACACGAAGGATTTTGCGCTCTTCGGCAGTTCGAGACGGCCCGAGCGCAGTGATACGCGTTTCCTGTGGATTGTGACCCATCGAGAAGGCGTAGAGAGCACCGGCCTTTGTGGTGAAACGAATGTCGGCGCCGGTTAGGTCCTTTCGCTGTTTTTCATTGAAGTGCTCGGGGGTGCCATTCATTCCGGCGCCGGAGCTGGTCTTTCGAATGCCAGGCCCCTCACCGAAAACCTTCCAAGGCCGTGTTCCATGGATTGCTTCAGCGTTCACCTTCATCCAGGCTGTGATCGCAGCAAGGATACGCAGTTCCTCATCGTCGGGTATTCCACTTGCGGGCAAGGGAATGTTCAAGAGCAGGTTTCCATTGCGGCTTACTATATCAACCAAGAGGTCAATGACGGTTTTAGGAGTCTTGTAGCGAATTCCGCGCTTATAGTGCCAGTCTCCGATGCAGGTGTCGGTCTGGAAGGGGAGGGTTTCGATATCGTCCGCAACGCCGCGCTCTATGTCCAGCGTGCAGGCACCGAGTTCGCATTCACTCCGTCGCTTGGCCGTGTAAACCACTTCCAGTTTGCCACTGTGCCAGTGAAGGCTCTGGTTGTAGTAGTGAGCCACCAGAGAGCGACCCCAGTTGCCGTAGGGGATGGGACCATCTTCGTAATAGAGATCGGGCTGGTGCTGATCCATCAGATCTTGCGCCCGGAGGAACCATTCGCGTTTCCAGGCTTCGCTTTCGTTTCCCTGTTCAGCCCAAGCCTCAGGTCCAGGTGGATGCGGTGGAAAGTACAGGTCGAAGTTGGCCGGGTCGTTGCCGTCGTAAGGCGCGCCTGCATACAGCCCGTGCTTATCAGCGCCTTTGTTCGTTGTCCACCAGTTATAACTGGCCCAAACGTGTTCGCTCACGCCGAATCGCAAACCGGCGGCACGCGCGGCTTCTCTCCACTCGCCGACGATGTCACGCTTCGGTCCTATGCGGACTGCGTTCCAGCGATGGTTGCGCGAGTTCCACAGATCGAAGTTGTCGCAGTGCACGCCCATGCTGACGAAATACTTTGCGCCTGCCTGCGTGTAGAGTTGGATGAGAGCTTTCGGATCGAAACGCTCGGCTTTCCAGAGTGGGATAGTGTCCTTATAACCGAACTTCGAGGGATGACCGTAGGTTTTCAAGTGATATTCGTACTGCCGGTGACCTTCGATATACATGTTGCGCGCATACCAGTCGCCTTCACCGATGGCAGATGAGGGACCCCAGTGCGCCCAGATTCCGAACTTGGCATCTCGGAACCACTCGGGGCAGGAATAAGACTTAAAGGATTCATCTGCGGTGGAAAAAGGGCCCGGCTGAATGACAATGTTTTCCGTCGAAGTGGAGGTCCCTGTCTGGCCGGGAGCGTGCTTAGCGTTCACGAGGGCGGTGCCGGCAGCAGCCAGGCGGAGTAAGTTCCTACGAGTCCTATCCATAGGTCACTTTTTGTGCTTACGCATTGCGTTCGAAAGTCTCTACTTAAATCACCTATTGGAACAGGCGAGGGGCGAAATCGTGAAGATCGCGACGCCAAGTCTGCCATTCATGTGCGGTGCCCGGCGACTCGAAGTAGACCAGATTCACACCCGCTGCACGCAA
>JAFAZU010000085.1 GCA_019239585.1 Acidobacteriaceae bacterium | reverse complement strand
TTCGTCAGCGAGGGTGAAATCATGCGAACCTGGCTATTTTCGCCCACCCGCAAAAACACTCCGGGCGTCAGTAGCACCTCCGCCTTGCCGACATCCGTGGACAAAGTGTCGTTCGCACCCAAAAACGTCGATTTCAAACTTTTGTCTGAAATTGGCTTGTTATTCAGGAAAGCATTGCCTTCGATGTAGTTGATTGCTCCAGGCTTGGCGGAAATCGTATAAGCCTGCGGCATCGCGTACACGGCCGCCATCAGCAGCCCTGAAAGGACCAGCGCCGGTCTCTTCCATACGCGTCCCATAAACTTTAACTCCTTGCTGTCCTGCCCGGATCAATTCCGTCAGGAACCCCAATAACTTAGATGCTCTAGAAAACGTTTGCGTTCCTCAAAGAAACGCAACGCTCACCCAATACATTTATCACGAAATTTCGAGGGGCTTTGCCGTACACTCAGCCTAGATGACTATTCCCAGGATTCCGGCAGAGTTCGCCGTGTTTGCGGCCTTAGCGGCTTTGCTGGTTTTGTGGCTGCTGTTTGGCAGGCGCAAGCCGTGGCTCGCACACATCCGCCCTAAGCCGCTGCTGACCGATAACGAACTGGAGTTCTTCAACCGCCTCACACGCGCCCTGCCCCACTACTACGTTTTCCCGCAAGTTTCGTTGGGAGCGATCATGGATGCAAATCCCGATCTCTCCGCCAAGCAACGCTGGATCATTCGCTCGCATTTTGACCGTAAAGTTGCAGATTTCATTATCTGTGAGCCCCGTACCCTAAAAGTGCTCGCGATTATCGAACTTGACGACCGAACGCACGACGCCCGGCGCGACCGCGAACGCGATGCGATCACACAAGCAGCCGGTATTCGAACCCTGCGCTACTCATCAAGGGAGAAACCCTCCACCGCCGAAATTGCTAGAACTTTCAAACGCGCTTATGCCGCCCTGCGTTAGCAGATATCATTTTTAACCTAAGTAGATGACATGCACATACGTACCTGTTCTCGGATTATAGGCGAGATAATAGCCGGGGTCCTCTGGGTCATCGTACAAAATAAGGTCATCAGAATTCCACAGCCAGCCGTTCACATAAACCAAATCTGGTTGCGCGACGGCAAAGTAGAATCCGTTAAAAAAGAACCTCGATGGACCTCCACCAGCCAGGCGGTACACATGATTTGGACCAAATGCGCCGGGGAAATGGCCGTGCTCCCAGGGATGGTCCAGATGATATCTGCCTCGGTTGACATCATGCCCGACCCACTGCCCGTCGGAGTGAACATGCGGAGCGTCCGGATGGCCTCCCCCATCTCGGAAATTACGGCCCGGCGCATCGCCGCGTGGGGCTGTGTTATGAGGCTCCGGCCCGTGCTGCGGAATATAGCCGCCGCCCACTCCTCGGTTCGGCTCCCCATGCTGCTCGCTGCCCCGCGCTCCCTCGTGCTCTCCGCCATGCTGCGCAAGAGCAGAGATGCCGGTTACGCACAGTAACCCTACCAGCAATAAACTTAGTCTTTTCATGCTTGTTCGCTTTCATGCAAGCGAGGCAAGTCGCTCACATAAAATCAGGCGTCCAGACCAGGAGCTTCGTTTCGCCAAAACTCAGCATCCTTTCTTAGGTTAAGTACCAAGGGCACTATTACATTCCCTACTGCACGCCCGCGCTCACTGCCCCCGTCTCCACCTGCGGAGCAGACGCCGGGTTTTTCGTGTATCTTTCAAAGAATTCAATGATCCGCATCATATGATCCATCCTCTGCTGCGGCTGCCCTGACCGAGTAATCTCATGGCCTGCGCCCGGATAGCGCACGTACTCTACCGGCTTGTTCATCTGCTTCAAAGCCCGGAACAGCATTTGGCCCTGCACAATGCCCGTCCGGTTATCGGAACTCCCATGAATAATCAGCAGCGGCGTGTTTATCTTTGCCACATAGGTCACGGGCGATTGCTCATCCAGAATCTTGCGCGTCTCCGGCTCCCACGGAAAACCGCCGAACTCTTCCGGCACCAGCCGGTAAGCGTTTCCCTCGCCGAAGAACGTCGAAAGATCATATACTCCCCGCAGTGCAGCCGCAGCCTTGAAACGATCCGTATGCCCAATGATCCAAGCCGTCAAATAACCCGCATAAGAACCGCCTGTCACAAACAACTGATCTTTGTCGATAGCTGAGTTATGGGCTACTGCATCGTCCACCACGCCCATGACATCGCCCATCGGACCATCACCCCAATCCTTAAAGTTGGCCCGCTGAAACGCATATCCATAACCAGCCGATCCGCGCGGATTCGAGTAAACCACGCCGTAGCCAAACGAACAGAAGATCTGGAACTCATGCCACATCGTGAACTCGCCCGGCCCCCACATCGCCGACGGCCCGCCATGAATATCCAGCACCCAAGGGTACCGCTTGCCTGCCTGAGCGTTCGTGGGTTTCATCACCCAGTACTGCACTTTAGACCCATCCGGCCGCGTGATCCAGTATTCCTCCGGCAGCGAAACAATTTTGTCTTCCAGCCAGGACGCATTGATCTCCGTTAGCCGCCGCGCCGAGGAGCGCCCTCC
>JAFAZU010000063.1 GCA_019239585.1 Acidobacteriaceae bacterium | reverse complement strand
GCTCCAAAACTCTCCCGGCGATGAGCCGTGACCAAAATTGTCCGGTAGTCCTTTAAGGACAAATGGAGATCCAAATCCACGGGACGAGCTGCCGTAAGACGAAGCGCATCGATCACCGTATTGCCCACCACAAACACGGCCCGAGGGTCTATTTGTTCTTTCAGTAGTGCGTTCGCAGCTCCGTCCGTGGGAGCAAAGTGGAAGTTTGCAATGGCCCCAGTAATGCGGCGGTTCATCTCCTCGGGAAACGGATTGTGAAGGTCCCCGGTACGCAAACCGGCTTCCACATGGCCGACGGGAATGCGGTGATAAAAAGCGGCCATGCTGGCGATGGCGGCAGTCGTTGTATCACCCTGCACGAGAACGGCCTGGGGCTGGGTTTCTTGTAAGGCGCTGCTCAGCTCAAGGAGCGCCCGGCCCGCAAAGTCTGCCAGCCCTTGATCGTTCTGCATCAGTTGCAGATCGCGGTCAGGAGTGATCCCAAACCAATCCAGCACCGGATGGAGCATTTGGCGATGTTGTCCCGTGACGCACACAAAGGGAACCAGCCCGCCTCCACACTGCTGCATTTCCAGCACAACGGGGGCCAGTTTAATGGCCTCCGGTCTTGTGCCAAAGATCAACATGACAGTTTTGGAGGCTCCAGCCTTGTTATCCAAAACTACAAGTCATGCGGCGACCTGCAAACTCTCAGATAATTCCTTGGGTGGTAGGGGCGACAGGGATCGAACCTGTGACCCTCAGCTTAGAAGGCTGATGCTCTATCCAACTGAGCTACGCCCCCACTGTTTCTAGTCTAGCGTTATTATTCAATGATAAGCAAAAGGTCTCCGGCAGCGACGCTTTCCCGCGCGCTCACGGCAATTTCCGTGACCCTGCCCGAAACCGGCGTGTAGACGGTGGTCTGCATCTTCATGGCTTCCATGACGAGCAGCGCATCGCCCTTTTTGACCTCGGTTTCCGGTTTGACATGCAGGGTCGTCACCGAACCGGGAATAGGAGCGCCGACTTCACCGGGTTTGGCGCTGTCCGCTTTTCGCCGGGCAGTTATCGTCTGCTTGAAGGATTTGTCGCGGATTTCTACTTCCCGGGGTTGCCCATTTAACTCGAAGAAGACGGTGCGGGTGCCGTCTTCTCGCGGCTCATCCACGGTAAGCAGCCGGACGATGATCGCCTTACCGGGTTCCAGGTCGATAGTGACTTCATCGCGCTCCGCAAGACCGTAAAAGAACTGCGGCGTCGGCAGCACTTCAAGCTCGCCGTAATCGGCGCGCGCGGCGGCGAATTTGGCAAACACGTCCGGGTACATCAGATAGCTCATCAGGTCTGTGCGGCTCGTGGCCTCGAACTGATCGGCAATCTTTTGGGCGGCTGCATCGAGATCCGCTGAAGGCAAACGTTCACCGGGCCGGCCCTCATTCGGCTTTCCCCCGCGCAAAACAATCTCCTGAATCTTGGGAGGCCATCCGCCTTCCGGCTGCCCGAGTGATCCCTGGAACATGTCGATCACCGAATTGGGCAGCGTCAGATGGTGATCCGGCGGCAGATTTTTGAACTCCTCAATGCTGATGCCGTGGCTTAGCAGGTACAGCGCCAAGTCGCCGACCACTTTACTGGAAGGCGTGACTTTCACGATGTCGCCGAGCGCAAAGTTTACGTCGGCGTACATGCGGGCCACTTCGGGCCAGCGGTTTCCGAGGCCCATTGCCTCTGCCTGCTCCTTTAGGTTGGTGAACTGGCCTCCGGGCATTTCGTGGATATACACATCGGCGCTGCCCGATTTCGGAGCGTTATCGAACGGCGTGTAGTAGGTCCGGACCACTTCCCAATAATCCGAGCATTTCGTCAGCGCGTCGAAGCTGAGACCCGTGTCCCGCTCCGTGTGGGCCAGCGCTGCCACAATGGAGTTGAGATTCGGCTGGCTGGTGGTGCCGCTCATGGCGGAGATCGCTCCATCGGCGACATGAACGCCCGCTTCAGAAGCTTTCAGGATTGTGGCGGCGTTGATGCCGCTCGTGTCATGCGTGTGCAAGTGGATCGGCAGTCCGACCTCTTCCCGCAGAGCTTTTACCAGCTTGTAAGCGGCATACGGCTTCAGCAGTCCCGCCATGTCCTTGATGCCAAGGATGTGCGTACCCATTTGCTTCAGCTCCTTTGCCAAACGGATGTAGTACTGAAGCGAATACTTTTCGCGCGCCGGATCGAGAATGTCGCCGGTGTAACAGATGGCCGCTTCACAGATACGTCCGGTTTTGAGCGTTCCTTCCACCGCTACTTTCATGTTCGGCATCCAGTTGAGCGAATCGAAGATGCGGAAGATGTCGATACCCTGGGCGGCGGCTTCGGTTACAAATGCCTCCACAACGTTATCTGGATAAGCTGTGTAGCCCACGGCGTTCGACGCCCGGAACAGCATCTGAAAGCAAATGTTCGGGATTTTCTCGCGCAGCGCTTGTAATCGCTTCCAGGGGTCTTCGAGCAGAAAGCGCATGGACACATCGAATGTGGCGCCGCCCCACATTTCCAGGCTGTATAGTTGGGGAAGCTCTTTAGAGACGTAATCGGCAATACGCAGCAGATCATGGGAGCGCATACGCGTCGCCATCAAAGATTGGTGCGCATCGCGGAAGGTTGTATCGGTGAGCAGCAGGCGTGATTGACTAGCGGTCCACTCCGCAAATTTCTCGGGGCCAAGACGGTCCAGTAACTGCCGGGTGCCTTCCGGCGCTTCTTCGCGGGACGAGCGGGGAAGAGGGGCTTCCCGAATCACGGTTGGCTTGGGCCGGTTTGCCACTTCACCATTGCCGTTGACGATGACATCAGCCAAGTAGGTCAGGAGTTTGGTGGCCCGGTCACGCGTCACCTGAAACTCGAACAGGCTGGGAGTCTCATCCAGAAATGATGTCGTGACAGCGCCTGCCTGGAAGTCCGGGTGATTGACCACATTCTGAAGGAAAGGGATGTTCGTCTTAATGCCGCGAATACGGAACTCGCGGAGCGCGCGGTCCATGCGCTGACAGGCTTGCGGGAAATCCCTTCCCCAAGCTGTCACCTTGACAAGCAGCGAGTCGTAAAACGGCGAGATGACGGCACCGCCGTAGGCTGAAGCGCCGTCCAGGCGAATGCCGAAACCCGCCGGAGAACGGTAGGTGCTGATCCGGCCATAGTCCGGCGTGAAGTTGTTGGCCGGATCTTCCGTGGTGACACGGCATTGCAGGGCAGTTCCATGCAACGGGATCTGATCCTGCGGCGGTAGGCCGATCTCCGGGCCAAACAGACCCAGGCCTTGCGCCACCTGGATCTGCGTACGGACGATGTCAATACCCGTTACCATTTCCGTAACCGTGTGTTCGACCTGTACGCGCGGGTTCACTTCGATAAAGAACCACTCGAAAGTGTCCGCATCTACCAGAAACTCAACCGTGCCTGCGTTGTAGTAGCCAGCGGCGCGGGCGAGCCGGACGGCGGCATCGGCTAGCTCCCTACGAACTTTGTCGGGCAACCCGATTGCCGGGGCCACTTCTACGACTTTCTGATGACGGCGCTGTACAGAGCAATCCCGTTCATAAAGGTGCAGGATATTTCCCTGGCGGTCCCCGATAATTTGCATTTCGACGTGCTTGGCGCGGCGGATGAACCGCTCCAGAAACACGGCATTGTTCCCGAAAGCCGCTCCCGCTTCATCGCTCGCTTCCTTTAGCTTTTGCCGGAACTCGCCAGCGGAATTTACCACTCGCATGCCGCGTCCGCCGCCGCCGAAAGCCGCTTTAATGATGAGCGGAAAACCGATTTGCTTTGCCAACTCTTCCACGTCGGGCCGAGCCGGGTCCACCGGGTCTTCCGTGCCCGGAACAACCGGGATACCGGCTGACTGCGCAATTTTCCGGGCTGCCGTTTTATCGCCCAGAGCTTCGAGAATTTCAGCGCTCGGGCCGACAAATGTAATGCCAGCCGCCTGGCAAGCACGGGGCAACGCAGGATTTTCGGACAGAAAGCCGTAGCCGGGATGGATGGCGTCTACCTCTTTCTCAACTGCTAGAGCAACAATACCTTCCGCGTCCAGGTAGGCCTGAACGGGGCCTTTCCCGCTGCCGATTAAGTAAGCTTCATCGGCTTTGAAACGGTGCAGGCTTAAACGGTCTTCTTGAGAGAACACTGCTACGGTTCGGATCTTCAGTTCATTGGCGGCCCGCAAGATGCGGATGGCGATTTCGCCTCGGTTGAGTGCCAGGAGTTT
>JAFAZU010000027.1 GCA_019239585.1 Acidobacteriaceae bacterium | reverse complement strand
CCGGAAACCCACTGCTGCATGCCTTGCGAGTTGTCAAGATACTTGGACCATGTGTAGGACGCCAGCATTTGCACTCCGTGACTGAACCGATGATTGAATTGAGCCGTTATGGCGTGATACCACGAGGATGCTCCTGGAGGTTGTAGCTGGTCGACGCCGCAATATTGAGGATAGGGTCGCAGCAGTTGGCCGTAAGGCACCGTGGGCTGATTGAGGCCGCAGGAGGAGCTGGTAATCACGCCATAAAAAGGATTCTTTACCGGCGCTAATAAAGCGTTGCCGAGCGAGAGGTATTGCGGGTTGAGTTGATTCAGTTGAATGTCGTTGTAATCAAGCTTTAAGCCATGATTACCGAAATAGCTGATTTCAAAAACATCGTTGTTGGTAAACGCGTATTGGGTGCTCAAGCTCCATTGCTCGACATACGGACTGGATCGCGTGCGTCCGACAGCGCTGACTGACTGGCCGACGTTCGTCAAGGCTCCGAGCGAACTGCCGATCGGCTGAATCAGTCCGTTCGGATAAGGATTGCTGAGAGTGTTCACGGGGGTAAGCCCATTGACGGTTCCTACATAGGGCGTGAACTGTGAAAACCCCTGCGTGGGCAAACTCCAGAGTGGATAGTTGGAAACGTAAAAGGTTCCGAAGCCCGAGCGGACCACCAGTTTATTCGTCGGCGCATAAGCGATGCTCACGCGCGGAGCAAAGTTGAGATAACCCGTATCGTACAAGCTGCGGCTGTTCCCATTCAGGTAGACAAGATAGCCCGGCGTGGAGATCGGCGCTGTGCCCCCATTGGCCGCCGCCAGAGCGGAAGCGATCGGATTCGTGCCGGTAAAGTTGAAGTTGGATAACCCGTTGTGCCGCTCTGTCGGGGCGAATTGAATGTCGTAGCGCAGACCAATTGTGGCAGTCAACTTTGGCGTGATCTTCCACTCATCCTGGAGATACCAGGCGTTGTATTTCTGGCTGAACGCCGGGTTGGCGTTAAGAGGAAATCCGCCGCCGTCGCCTGTGCCGAGCAAAAAACTGGCAAATCCATAACCCGTATTGGGGTTAGCCGTCGTGGGGTCTGGTCCCTGCGTAAAGTCGGGCCCGAAATTAAAGGAACCGAGATTCTTGTTTTGCGAGTTTTGGATGAAGAAAATGTACTGATAGCCGAAGCCGATGGTATGCGAACCGGAGACCTTTGTGAAATCAACGGATGCTGATTGGGTCTGACTGATGTAATGACTCTGGGCGGCGCTGCCGCCTAAAGAGGCTGTCCCGCTGACATAGAAATCCGGGAACTGATTTGATAACGTATCGAAAAACGATGGAAGCCCTAATTGCGAGGGGGCAAACGGATAACCCTGTTCGGTTCGGGTCTCTACCCAGCGATTGATGCCGGCAGAGGCGCTCATCACAAACGTCGGATTGAAACTGTAGCTGAACCCAAGGCCTAAATCATAACGGTTATTGCCGGCTTGTTCCCCGTAGCCTGCAGGGTTATCCGGGCCGAAAAACGCCCCGTTGCGAGTTTTGTACATGAATGCCTGTGACCATCGAACAAACAGGCGGGCATCATCCGTGATGTTTTGGTCGACGCGAACTGTGTACTTATCCTGGGAAGCCGGTACTCCAATGGTGCTCGTGTAATTGTTGACGCTTCCCGGTCCGTTCGGAGACGGATAGTAGCTGGCCACTTTCGCCGCTACCGGGTTGATGAGATTGGTTGGAATGCGATTGCCCGGAAACGGATCGCGGACGTAACCGCTTTGTTGGGCAACCAGTCCGGTCGCCGGATCGACTTGCCCCGCCGTGATGGTGCGAGTGGTAAACGGGTTGTAAATCTGACCTCCATACACAGGGCGGCCCAAACCATCTATTCCTGCCGGCGCTCCGAGAAGAGACGAAAAGTCGCCGTTTCGAAAGGGAGCCAGAGGCGCCGTGAGCACGGCCGTGAGCGGTGTGGATTGCCGGAGCCCCTCATAACCGCCGAAGAAAAATGTTTTATTGCGTTGCCTGTAAATCTTAGGAATCCAGACCGGGCCGCCAATCGTTGCGCCGAACTGGTTGCGCTCGAAGTGAGGCTTCGTCAGACCGGCGCGATTGTTGAAGAAATTGTTAGCATCTAGGTCGCTGTTGCGGAGAAATTCGAAAGCGTCTCCATGCAGCTCGCTCGTTCCCGATTTCGTAATCGCGTTGACGACATTACCCATGCTTCGACCGTACTGCGCAGTAAAGACGTTCTGCTGAATGCGAAACTCCTGGGTCTCATCGACCGAGGGAGAGTACATGATAGCGTTCCATGCGCTACTGCCGTTCCAGTGCCCGTCGAGCAAAAAGCCAGTGTCGCCAAATCTGGACCCGCCAAACGTAAAGGCCGAAGCATCCTGATCGGCGCCGGGGCCGGACAGTTGCGTGCCCGAATTGAAACTTTGCCAAATCTGGCCGGTGTTCACGCTGGACAGCAGAGTTACCAGCAGAAAGGGCGCACGGTAGTCCAGAGGAAGCTGCGTAATTTGGCGTTCCGAAACGTCGGCGCCAAGATTGGCGTTCGCTGTATTGAGTGGCGGCGCTTCTGCGGTCACAACAATTTGCTGATTCACGTTTCCCACGGCTAGCGCCACGTCCTGCACGGCCACTTGCCCGATCTCCAGCGCCAAACCGTTCTGAACGTAGGTAGTGAATCCTGGATGGGTCACGCTGAGGGAATACGTTCCTGGCGGAATCTGGGTAAAAGCATAACGCCCGGCACCGTCCGTCTGAAATGTGCGCCGGATGCCAGTCGCGCTGCTCGATAAAGTCGCTGTAGCGCCAACAACAACGGCGCCGGATGAGTCCCGTACCTCACCGCTGACGCTGGCAAATGCCGTTTGTCCCTGACCGAAAGCACTGCTCGGCGAGGCAAAGAAAACCAGAATAAGCGTAAGTACTGAGACCGCCGTGAGGGGATTTGTCTTACACAAAGAGAAAATTCGGTGAAGGCAGCAAATACTCATCAACATGGACCTCTCCTCGGACCGACAGAAATTTGGAAATAGGATAAGGTGGTTGGTTTCCAATGTCAATCAAAACGTTACGATTTTTAACTAATTAAATTGACATCTTGTTAGCTTTTCGTCTCGTTCCTTCTTGAATTGTTATGAAATTCGATCCGGAAATTAGAAGTGAGGTGTTAACTGCTGTGTTTAAGGAAGAATTGCCTTCCCATGAGCGTGACACAAAGATCACTATGTGGGATGTCGCCCGGCTCGCTGTTGTCTCCGCCTCAACCGTCTCCGCAGTTTCAAACGGTACCGCCCTCGTCGGCGAGGAGCGGGCTAGGTATTGAGTGCCCGCTTGGCAACAGTTGAACAACGAGGCCCGCTCGACGCCTCGAGAGGCCTCGTTTTCCACATGAGAAAATCGCCGGCTAACTTGGGATCACCAGTTCCTGCCCCACTTGAATCCGATCCGGGCTTGTGAGCTTATCCTGGTTCGCCTCGAAAATCTTGTTGTAGTCATTCGCATTGCCATAAAATTCCTTGGCAATTTTCGAAAGCGTATCACCCG
>JAFAZU010000743.1 GCA_019239585.1 Acidobacteriaceae bacterium | reverse complement strand
GAAATGCCGAGCTGTTGCGTGCCGTACTGGCGCTTGCGCCCAATTTTGCCGCTTACGTGATCAGCTTTCTGGTTTGCGCTGTGTGGTGGGTGGCGCATCACAATTTCATTCATGACCTGGCGCAGGCCGACCGGGTCTTGTTGTGGGCCAACAACTTTTTCCTGCTCTGGCTGGCGTTCATTCCGTTCCCGACGGCTTTGTTGGGTCAACATCCGACGATGCCGGCAGCAGCGGCGCTATATGGACTGATCTGTATGCTGACCGGCTTGAGCTTTTGGATGATGCGCTTGTATGCGTCCGTCAAGGGCCGTCTTATGAAACAGCACATCCCTGAGGATGAGGTGCGCCGGCGTGTGCGGATCGGGCTTTTGAGCCCTGTGGCCTATTTGGCAGGGACGATCTGCTCATTTTGGCTGCCGTTGGTCGCTATGAGCCTCTATGCTGCCATCCCGCTTTATTTCGCTGTCTTAACTATTCGAGGGCGAACCGTACCCGTGCCGGAGGAGTGAGAAACAGGATCTGCCATAATCAATCACGCAATGAGAGCGAATACCGCGCAAACTGTTCTGGAGGCCCTCCATGTCCGGAAATCGTTTGGCGGGGTTCGGGCGCTAAGGGGTGTTTCCTTGGAGTTGATAGGGGGGGAGACACATGCGCTGGTCGGGGAGAACGGCGCGGGTAAGTCCACCCTGATTAAGATTATCACGGGCGCTCTGCAGCCGGACGCGGGCGAGATCCGGATGCACGGCAAAGTAGTAGAGCATCATTCGCCTGCTCATGCCCGTGCGCTCGGGATTGCGGCTATTTATCAGCAGCCTGCCTTGTTCCCGGATCTGACAGTGGCGGAAAATATTGTGAACACGCGGCGTGGTAAAGGACGCCGGCGTAAAGTGCACTGGACAGAGAGGCGGGCACATGCGGCAAAGGTCCTCGAAAAGGTAGGCGCGCGTATCCGGCCCGATACTTTGGCGAGGAATCTCAGTATGCCCGAGCAGCAACTGGTTGAGATCGCCAGAGCAGTGGACGCGAATGCTTCCGTGCTGATTCTGGATGAGCCGACAGCATCACTGGGCGAGGAGGATGTCGAGCATCTGTTCCGGATTATGGCGGAAATGCGCACTCGCGGTACTGCTATCATCTACATCTCGCATCGTTTTGAGGAGCTATTTCGCGTGGCGGACCGGGTTTCTGTTCTACGTGACGGCAGCAGTGTCGGCACCTATGACATGGCGGGGATTACCAGTGAAAAGCTGATTCACCTCATGGTAGGCCGTGAACTCGAAACCGTTTTCCCGAAGCATGATGCCACCTTAGGAAATCCGGTGCTCGATGTTCGCCGTTTAAGTTCAAAGCAGTGTGGCGTGAAAGATGTCAGCCTGCAGGTCCGGCGCGGCGAGATCCTGGGCCTTGCGGGTTTGGTCGGTTCTGGAAGGACGCAGTTTGCGGAAGCTCTGTTCGGTCTGGCTCCAAAGGATGCGGGCGAGGTTTACATTAACGGCAAGCGAGTGGAAATCGAATCTCCCGGTGATGCGGTACGGGAGGGTTTAGCTTATCTTCCCGAAGATCGCCGGAACCACGGCGTTGTTCTGGATATGCCGGTGGCTGCTAATATTACGATTGCCAGTTTACAAAGGGTCTCGGCCAACGGGTTTATCCGCTTTGAGGATGAGGAGAAGACGGCGAAAGACTACATTCGGTCACTGACGGTAAAAACTCCTGACTCCCATACTCCGGTAGCGAACCTTTCCGGGGGCAATCAACAAAAGGTTGCGCTGGCCCGTTGGCTGATGACCGATCCGAAAATTTTGGTCCTGGATGAGCCGACGCAGGGGATTGATGTTGGAGCGAAGGCCGAGATCTACCATTTGATTGGACGGCTGGCTCAGAAGGGAACGGCTGTCCTCATGATTTCATCCGAGATGAACGAAATTTTGGGAATGAGCGATCGGATTGCAGTGATGACAAAGGGACGGATCGCGGGCGTCCTCAGCCGCGAGGAGGCCACTCCTTATAAAATCCTTGAACTGACTTTGGGCCTCGGCTCCTCCTCGGGCCAGGAAGGAGCGTAATGAGCCGTTTGTATCGGCAGCGCTGGTGGCCTAGTCTGGCGGCGTTGTTGGGTTTGTATCTGTTCCTGGCGTTGGCGGCTCCCCGCTTTTACGAGGTCACGAACCTGCGCGATCTCGCTTTAACGAACGCTTCTGTTTTGCTGGTCGCATCCGGAATGACGCTCATTATTATCGTTTCTGAAATTGATATCTCTGTTGGTTCGTCCTTCGCTTTGACGAGTGTTGTTTTAGGATTGTTAACCAAGGCGGGGGTGCCGATGGTATTTCTGCCTTTTGCTGCTGTGGTAATCGGGTCAGCTTTGGGAGCAGTGAATGGCGCACTCATTTCGTTTGTCAGAGCGCCTTCTATTGTGGTCACACTGGCGACGATGGTGAGCTTGCGGGAAGCTCTGCGCTGGATGACAGGAGGCGCTTGGGTAGAAGGGCTTCCCACTAATTTTCAATGGTTCGGGCAAGTGCAGGGAACAGGAGAAATGATGATTATCGGAACAACAACTGTTCTGTTTGCCGCCTTGTGGTGGGGATCACGGAATCTTTCCGTTTTCCGGGAAATCTATGCAACCGGATCTGATGCCGAAGCAGCCCGTCTTGCGGGAATCTCGACACGGCAGGTTGTGTTTGGGGTATTTGTTTTGATTGGAGGGTTGACCGGTATTGCGGCGCTGCTGAATGCGGTACGATTTTCGGACGTTCCGGCGAACAGCGGAATTAATCTTGAACTGGGGGCCATTGCTGCGGTCGTGGTGGGTGGAACGCCGATTACGGGAGGGCAAGGCAGTTTTCTGGGCACGCTGATTGGCGTATTGCTGCTCGGCAGTATCAGTCCGGCGCTTACGTTTCTGGGCATCAATCCGTACTGGGTGAAAGCGATTCAGGGCGCAATTGTTTTAATTACTGTTTTTCTGGACGCGCTGGCCTCTCACCGTCAGAGGCGCTTGGCAGAAGCGGCTTAGAGCACTGTGAAACACGACAAGCAAAAGCTGGTTCTCGCAGTCCTGATTGCGTTCGAAATTGCCCTGTTCAGCGTGACCGGGCAAAACTTCTTTTCCTGGGCTAATTTTTTTGAGTGCATCCGACTTGCCGTCGAGATTGGATTGCTGGCGCTGGCCCTCACGCCGGTGATTGTTGCGGGCGGTATTGATTTGTCCGTCGGCTCTATGATGGGCCTGTGCGCGGTGTGTTTTGGCGCGCTGTGGAATGACGCTCACCTGCTGATGCCCCTGGCAGCGGCCATTACGCTGCTCGTCAGTTTAGCCGGTGGGGCAATTAACGGATTTCTGATTTCCAGATTGAATGTGTCTGCCCTGGTGGTCACATTGGGAACTTACTCCCTGTTTCGAGGATTGGCGGAAGCGATCACGACCGGAGCCAAAAACTACTCCGGTTTTTCGGCGGGATTTCTGTTTCTAGGGCAGGGATACCTAGGCGGGATTGTGCCGACCCAAACGGTATTTCTCGTGGCCGCTGCCGTAGGGTTCTGGGCGCTGCTGCACCGGTCCGTTATCGGCAGAGGATTATATACGGTCGGCCACTCGCCCACAGCGGCGAGATATGCGGCGGTTCCTGTGGTGCGACGTGTGGCGCTGGCTTATGTGTTGTCGGGTTTTTCCGCCGGCGTGGCAGCGATTATTTATATTGCGCATCTCGGTCAGGCGAAATCGGATGCCGGTACTGGTTACGAACTGATTGCGATTACGGCTGTAATTCTCGGCGGAGCTTCTATTTTCGGAGGCTCTGGAACCATTGCGGGCACGTTGATGGGTCTGGCGGCCATTGTGATTCTGCAGAATGGCTTGCGTTTGTCCGCGTGGCCGACGGAGCTGGCCGGTATTTTAACAGGCGTGCTTCTGATTCTGACGATTGCCCTCGAACGAGTCACAAAGGGACGAGCGAGTTCGGAAGTTGAGCGCAGGGAGCTTCCCTTTTGGGCCGGTAGCAAAGGCCGGATCGTCGCGCTAGCTGGTCTGGCTTTGGCCGTTTTTGCCATTCCGCTTAGCAAAGGATACTTCGCAGGACACAACGGAGCGGCAGGAGAGAAGCGAGTCACGATTGGCGTCATGCCGAAGGCAAAGGGAGATCCGTATTTTCTCAGTTGCCGGAAAGGCGCGGAGGAAGCAGCGAAGGAGTTAAAGGTCGATCTGATCTGGGATGGCCCGACCGCGCTGGACGCCGCCGCGCAAAATGCCGTGGTGGAAGGCTGGATTACGCGGCATGTGGATGCGATCTCGGTTGCGGTGGAGAATGGGCCGGGTATTTCCACTGTGCTGCGCAAAGCACGGGCGCAAGGGATTAAGGTGACGACCTGGGATGCCGATGCGCTTCCCGATGCACGTGATTACTTTATTAATCAAGCGACGCCTAAAGCGATCGGATACACGCTGATTGATGAAGCTGCGA
>JAFAZU010000643.1 GCA_019239585.1 Acidobacteriaceae bacterium | reverse complement strand
ACGGCTGAGAGATCCGGCCTCTGCAGAACACTCTTGATAGGAGGGCAGATCACTCCCTATCAGGAATTTCTTGGGCTTTCAAACCTATACCGCCGTCCTTTTATCAGCTTTCGGCATCTCCGCCTGGGCCTTGCCGGAACAGACCGCTATTGACCAGCAATTAGCCTCAGTCAAATTGCAACGCGAGTCGGTCCAAAAGCAGATGGTCGCAATCCGCAAAACATCGCCCAAACCCCTTCTCATCACTTCTGCACCGGCCCCCATCGCAATGCCCATAACAGCACTGCAGCCGGTAGCAATATCTGTAGCAATGCCGCTATGGGCCGCTCCGCAAATGGACTGTCCGCCCATCGAGGAAGCGGAAGCTGAAGAACTCATCAACGCAGCAGCAGCAAAACAAACCCTTTCTCCCGCTTTACTCCGCTCCGTCATTAAACACGAATCGGCCTTCCGTCCCTGCGCAATCTCCGTAAAGGGTGCGCAAGGCCTGATGCAGCTTATGCCTTCCACTGCCGAGCAGTTCGGCGTAATCGATCCTTTTGACCCGAAGCAGAACATTCGGGGCGGAGCGGCTTTCCTTCGGCAATTGTTGAATCGCTATGGCGGAGATCTAAAACTCGCTCTCAGCGCCTACAATGCGGGCGCTGGACGCGTTGAGGCCTCCGGCGGCGTTCCGGATCTCTTGGAAACCCAGAGTTACGTAGGAAGCATCTTGGGAGACCTCGGCATCAACGAGGAGCCGTCAATACCCGAAACAAATCCACCTAACTAGGCAACTCGCCTCTTGGTGCGCTACGATTTGTGGGAAACATATGAAAGCCGCAGCCATACTACAACAGATCAAAGATATCGCAATTGTTCCCATTGTTCGCACCACCGACGCTGAATCAGCGGTACGGGCCGTCGAAGCAATGGATGAAGGCGGCATCCCGTGCGCCGAGATCACCATGACGGTCAAAGGAGCCATTAAAGCCCTGGAACGAGTGGCCGACCGTTTCGGCGACCGCATCCTCCTCGGCGCCGGAACCGTGCTGGACCCCGAAACCGCCCGTGCCTGTATGCTGGCAGGAGCCAACTTTTTCGTCACTCCCAGCCTGAATTTGGCAACGGTAGAGCTAGCAAAACGCTACTCAAAACCTATCTTTCCCGGCGCTCTAACGCCTACCGAGATCGTCACTGCCTGGAGCGCCGGAGCGGACGGCATCAAGGTCTTTCCTTGTAGCGCCCTGGGAGGAGCAAAGTACATCAAAGCCCTCAAAGGCCCTTTCCCCGACATTGAGTTTGTGCCCACTGGCGGAGTCAACATCGAAACCGTCTCCGATTTCCTGGCTGCCGGTTGCAGTGCCGTCGGTGTCGGCTCTGAGTTGATCGACGCCAAGATCATCGCCGAACGCAGATATGACGCCCTGGTAGACCGCGCCCGCCAGTTCCGCCAGAAAATAACCGACTTTCAATCCAAAGCGGCGTAACGAGGACCACCGACGTGCAAAGCCAGCAATCTCTCAAAATTTGCTGGCTTACCTGCCAAGAACCTGAGGAGAACTTCACGGGCGCGTCCACACTCGCCCAACAGCGTTAAACCTGTCCCCATCAGCATCGGACGCCGCATAATCGCAGCAAATTGACGTTCGTACCGGCTTAACTTTCCGGTCGTCAATGCCTCGGCCAGCGCCAGCGCCTGCTGAAATGCCAATCCAATTCCCTGCCCCGTAATGGCGTCCACGCTTCCCGCCGCATCCCCCACCAGAACAACATTTTCCTTGTAAATTCGCCGAACCTTTCGTAAAGCCGTCACCCCTCCGCGCACGCTGCTGGTCGGCTTGGCGCCTCCGATCCGGTCAGCGACTTCCGGAAACGTCCGCAGCAGATCACGGAAACAAGCCTGCTCCTTCCGGCAGAGAAACGCAATGGAAACTTCTTCGGAACCAATCGGCGTGACATAGCATTGACACCCTGCGCCCCAGTGCACATCAACAGAATCCGACCAGGGCCTTACTGCGAAATGTTGGCGCAACCCGACGCGTTGGCGATTCCAGACAAAGTGGTTTAAGCCTGCTAATCGTCGGACCTTTGAATGTAACCCATCCGCCCCAACGATCCATCGCGCCGCCAGCCGCATACTGCGGCAAATCACTTGGCTCCCCTCTAACCCGCACACCGGAGAACCCCAATGTATTTCAACGCCTGCTGACTCCGCCCGCTCAACCAATCTGGCGTGCAAAGTTGTGCGGCGAACAGCAAGCGCCGCTCCTCCGAGAAACTCTGCGCCAACCGTATGGTTTGCTCCCATAAAACGGATACCCTTAAACGGAGCGCCATCATCAACGCTGAGATGAACTCCCAGCTTACGCAGGGCAGCAAGAGAATGGGCCATCAATCCCTCGCCGCAGGCTTTGTCGAGAGGCGGACGACCGGCTTCGGCAACCGCGACATGCAACCCCTCATTACGGGCTGCCAGAGCTACCGCAAGCCCCGCTGGTCCACCACCAACAACCGCTAAATCATACTTTTTCACAAATTTGCGTCCATGGCGATCTTTCCTGATCGGAAATCATGACATTTATAAACAAACTTATGTCGAACAAATGCACTGTCTAAATGTCCGGCATCCGATGTGGAACGGTTTAGATATGAACCATTCTCCATTAAAATGATCTTGTTTATCGTCTCACGCCATGAGTCGGGTATTAATCATTAATAGTCATTCTCCTATAAGCAACGAGATTGGGGCCGCACTTTCTGCCGCTGGTCTTCCCATTGAATATTCGGCCGGGAATGCTGATACCCTGCAGCGATTGCGTATACGATCGTTCGGAGTAGTGATTACTAGCCCTGACACTGCTGTCGAAGAAGATTTGGCGTTGTTGGAAGAGATGCGAATGATTAGACCTGGGGTTAAATGCATCGTCCTGGCTCGTCAAAGTAATCCGACCAGCGTCATTGCGGCCCTGCGTGCCCGAGTCTTCGCTTGCTTTACACCTCCGTTTGTTGCCGGCGAAATTGCGGAATTAGCCTCTCGCGCCGCGTCCGACAGTTACTGGCGAGAAGACATGCAAGTGATATCGGCTAAACCCGGCTGGGTGTCGATCCGTGTAAACTGCCGTCTGCTTACCGCTGAACGCCTCATGACCTTTGCAAAAGAGCTTAGTTTTCAAATGCCTGAGGACACACGCCAGGAAATGATGCAAGCCTTACGTGAGATTTTACTGAATGCTATGGAGCATGGAGCAGCTTTTAATTCCGAACAGGTGGTTGAGGTCACCGCCGTTCGTACGGGAAGAGCCCTAGTTTTTCATGTGCGCGATCCAGGAGCTGGCTTTCGCCATGAAGCGCTGACCCACGCAGCTACCGCCCATCCTCATCATGATCCCTTGGCTCATGTTATGCAGCGCGAAGAGAGAGGAATGCGACCGGGAGGTTTCGGTCTTCTTCTGGCGGGCGGTACTGTAGACGAGCTGATCTACAGTGAAGTTGGTAACGAAGTGCTGCTTATCAAATATGTGGACCCAGTCTCAAATCAAAGCTGATGAAAGGAGCAATTTAAAGCAAATTCAGCTTTACTTGGCAAGACAATCCGAGTTTCTTAGAGGTACAGTGATCGGTTTCACTATCGGCATAAGATGGAGGACAGCTATGGCAAATCTCCAGTTTTCGAACATTCTGGGACGAATGATTCGTAAGGAGGGCATTGAGGAGTTAGGGGTCGGCACAGTTCATGTTATCGACGATTTGATCGACAAGGGCCGTTCGGAAGAGGCCAAAGCGATGGTGGAGTACTTTCGCACCGAGATGCAGGTGGTACACGATATTTATGTGCATTATGTGCAGGATCTACTCGCCTACATCGCGAAGACCTATGGAGAAGAACAGGTCGAATACGCCTTCCGTGCCGCTCTCGGTACCTGGTTTGCCGAGCGGTATGAGGCCTACAACAAGATGTCGTTAGAAGAGCGCGTGCAACTGACGGCGGAGGGGATGCGTTGTCACCTGGATGGACCTGCCCGCAAAGGTGATTTCACGCTAACTGAGGAAAAAGAGCGATTCGTCTTCCAATGGGACCCCTGTGGCAGCGGAGGCGCTCTACGTCGGAGCGCGGCAGCAGCGGGCCGTGAGGTGGAGTCCGCCAAGGAAGCTCACTCCTGGACTTGGGGGAAGAAGAATGTCTGTTTATACTGCTCTCATTGTTCGCTGGTGAATGAGATTCTTCCGATTGAGCATTTCGGATATCCGAACCGAATTACCCAGTACCCGGAAAATCCGGGAGATCCCTGTACCTGGTACATCTATAAAGATCCTGACGATATCCCAGAAGAATATTACGAACGCATTGGCAAAACCAAGCCGCCACGGCGCGCCACGGCCCAGCCCGGTTCCGCCTCTGCATCCGTATGATCCGTCCCCGAGTCGGACTGCTGGTTCCGTATGTTTCGTTTTACGAAACGATCGTGCCTTTGCGAGGGGAGAAGATCGCGTTTGCCGGAGCAATATCCGAAAAGCTCCGCAGTGAATTTGATATTGTCGACGGCGGCCTTATTACCACGGAAGAGGAAGGGAGACAGGCGGGCAAAACATTTGCTGGGAAAAATCTCGATGCTGTGGTAGTTGCACCAGCCGTTGCGACCTTTGGCGCGCTCGCATGGGCGGCTTTGCGTGAGTTGTCTTTGCCCGTGTGTCTCTGGCAGGTTCAGCCGGATTGTCGCCTCCAATGCGATTACGATATAGCAAAGCTCATTCGGAACAGCGGGAGTCTAGGCATCCAAGCGCTTGCCAATACATTAATGCGGGAAGGACATTTCTTTCGCGTGGGTTTCAGTTGTTTTGAAGATCCGTTTCCCCCAAAGCTGAAGCTGACAGTCGAGTCTGCCGCGGTGTGGAATGCACTCCGGCGTGCCCGGTTGGGAAGGATTGGCAGCCCGTTTGAGCAGATGACCGATGTCGCCCTCAACGCATCGAAATGGCTGGGCGCCCCCGTGACCGACATTCCGAGCTCGGAGATTTTGCACGCTTATCAGGCTCAATCCGCAACGAGCGTAGCCGCACGAGAGACAGAGATTGTGCAATCACACGAGATAGTGGAGCTTACCGAAGATGAACTCTCGCGTTCAGCGCGTCTGTCACTGGCATTGGATGTCATCGTAAATGAATATCAACTCGATGGCGGCGCTTTCAACTGCCACGGTGCAAACTGCCTTCAGAACCCGGCGATTGGGGTAACGGCCTGTTATGCCGTCTCTAGACACACATCAGGAGGACGTCCCTTTTCCTGCACCGGCGACCTGCCTACTGCGATTGCCATGAAGATCCTGCAGGACCTGAGCGGTTGGGTATTGTACGCCGAACTCGATTTTGTGGATAGAGAACGCAACTTGGTCCTGCTTGCCAACGGCGGTGAAGGGAATTTCGGCGCGCCGACCGGTCCAGTAGTAATTGCAGGAAACGAGAACTTCCGGGGTCAATGCGGACGAGGCGCATCGCTTCGCTTTGAACCGTTTCGTGGACCCGCGACGATATTAAGTTTCACACCGCGAGCATCGGATAAGTGCTATCGAATGATAGCAGCAGAGGGAACACTGGAAGCATCACCGCCCTTACAAATCGGCGTGTTTCATGCTGCGTTTCGTTTTAACAGGCACTCTGCCGTCACCGCCTATGAAGATTGGTGCGAGGCTGGCGCGGTGCATCATCTGGCATTAGCGCCCGGTCATTGGGTTGGGCACTTGGAGCAGTTTGCCCTGCAATCGGGTTTTGAGCTGGCAGTTATCGGAGGG
>JAFAZU010000636.1 GCA_019239585.1 Acidobacteriaceae bacterium | reverse complement strand
GCGTGTTTCCGAGCCAATCCGGCCCCTCTACCTGAAAATCCCTCACTCGATAGGCCACGCGGAGGCAGTCCTTCAGCGAGACGTTTGTATACCGCAGCATTCCCGCGTCAGCATCCATTCTGATTCGCATCTGACCCATCGGCATAGGCTGTGCCGGTTTGATGGACACCACTTCAAACTGGGGCTTTGGCGGCGCCCCCTGGGCCGGAGCCATACAGCACGAGAGAGAAAGCACGCACAGAAAGAGAGACTTCATGCCTACAGCATGCCCCGAATAATATGTTTGGTGCGCAAAATCTGTGTAAGAAATGTAAGAACTAGATAGCTAGCTTGTAGCCGACGCCCTTCACGGTCAGCAGGAAGCGCGGGTATCGGGAATCGGCTTCAATCTTTTTTCTCAGTCCGGCGACATGCACGTCCACGGTCCGGCTAAGCGTATCGCCGTGAACGCCCCAAACGTTTTCGAGCAACTCCTCCCGCGTGACCAGCGCACCGCGACGCTCGACAAAATACTCCAGCAATCGAAACTCAATTGGTGAGAGCGTTAACGGCTCCCCGGCGCGGGTTACTTGGTGTTTCCGGAGGTCAATATGGACATCTCCCAACTGCGCACATTTGGCAGCCGTTACTAAACTACCGCTGGATCTCCTCAGCAGAGCTTCAATACGTGCCATGAGTTCCACAGGCTCACAGTTCTTCTGCACGTAATCGTCAGCGCCCAACTTTAGCCCGACAACCCGGTCTACCACTTCGCCCCGGGCCGTCAACATCAGAACGGGTGTATTCACACCGTCTCGCCGGAGGTCGCGGCAAATATCGAACCCACTCTTTCCCGGCAGCATGACATCCAGAACAATAAGATCGAATCTTTTCGCGAGCGCTCGTTCATATCCAGACATTCCTGTTTGGGCCCACTCCACCTGGTATCCTTCCGCTTGCAGCCGGTCTATGGCGCCCACCGCGAACGCTGCTTCGTCTTCCACAAACAGGACGCGCTTCATACCGGTAGGTGCAAGGTGAATGTACTGCCACGGCCCAGCGCGCTTTCCAGCGTGACGGTACCATGGTGCGCCTCAGCCGCATTTCGCACCAAGCTCAAGCCCAAGCCGGAGCCTGGAATCTGCGCTTGCACAGCGGCTCGCCCTCGCAAGAAAGGCTCAAAGATGTCGACCTGATCCGCCGGATCAATACCAGCGCCGTGATCTTCCACGCTGATCCGCACTTCTTTGTCTACGGCTGAATAGTGGGCACTCACGCGAATCCATTGCCCGCCTTCCGCATGTTTTTGAGCATTGCTCAGTAAATTATCGAACGCTGTCCGGAGCAGTTGCAGATCGCCGACAATCGGCGGCAGGTCCGGACTGAGCATCACCTCTATTGTGAATCCGCTGCGCACCAGCTCTTCACGGTGCACGTCAATAGCATCCTGAATGAGACGGCTTAAAGCGATTTCGTCCTTCAAGGGACGGCGCAGTCCCGAATGGATATCTGCATATTGCAGCGTTTGCTCCACCATGTTGCTGAGTCGGCGGCTCTGCTGATGGATCAGTTCACCGTATTGCTTGACCTTTTCGGTGCCCGTTACCAAACCATCCGCCTGGTTACGGGAGAGCATGGCAATGGCTGATACCGGAGTACGCAACTCATGCGAAACGCCAGCGACAAAATGCATTTTTTGATCGGCTAACCGCTGCATACGCCGCGCGGTCATCAGGAGAAAAATGATTCCGACCACCAACAGCAACTCCACAGCCAAACTGAAAAGCAAATCAAGCTGTCTCGTGCGCTCGAACACAGCAGCCAACGGCAGACCCTTATGCGCAATGTCTAACTCCCAAATACCAGGACCGAACAGATCCGGAAGCCCGGCCCGGCCTTTCAAAACGGCAGTCTGCACCCGCTGGACAAAAATCGATCCTTTGTCTGGTAATACAGTGCCCGGCGGAGGCGCCTTCGAAATGACAGGGGGCAACGGCGAGATCGAAAAGAATGGTTTTCGCAAATCGGCGCGAATGGACTTGCCGTAAATGACATTTTGCGTATGGGCGCGCGAAATCACGGTGAAATCATATTGCCGTGCCGTCGTTTCTCCGAAGCTCTGCCGGATCAATTGCGGAAAGAGTGTATTCCGCAGGTAACTCAGGTCAACAAGGCCGGCGAAGCATCGATCCGGGTGTTGGCTCAATGCTTTGTAGATCCTAATTCCGCTCTCACTCCGGCTCTCCGACATTGTCACGTCGTAAATCGAAATCACAAGCGTGGGTGGCTGCTCTGTAATCAGCGGAGCGCAACTACGATTCGCAAGCCAGTCCGGCGTAGTAGAAGGTTCAAAAAGACCATCAGGCGCCAAGCGTTTTGCTCGCAGGG
>JAFAZU010000559.1 GCA_019239585.1 Acidobacteriaceae bacterium | reverse complement strand
TTTATTGAAGACGTGCGCCGCGCCCTGTATTGTTCCAAAGTGATCTCCTACGCGCAAGGCTACATGCTGCTGCGCGAGGCAGGTAAAGAGCAGGGCTGGAACCTGAATATGGGCGGCATTGCTCTCATGTGGCGCGGCGGATGCATCATTCGGAGCCGCTTTCTGGGGGACATCAAAACGGCATATGACAAGAACCCGCAATTGACAAATCTGCTGCTCGATGAGTTCTTCTCGAAAATTCTGAACGAATATCAGCCTGCCTGGCGTCATGCCGTGATTCATGCCGTCGGATTCGGCATTCCGACCCCGGCGTTCTCGACCGCGCTGGCGTTTTTCGACGGATACCGTACGGCGCGTCTGCCTGCGAACCTGCTGCAGGCGCAGCGCGACTTTTTTGGCGCTCACACCTATGAGCGGGTGGACAAGCCGCGCGGCCAGTACTTCCACACAAACTGGACGGGACGCGGAGGCAGGGTGTCTTCGGGCACTTACAATGCTTAAGGATCGGAAGAAGATTCGGTAACGAAAGGGAGATAAGAATGAATTACGGCTTGAATATACGAGGAGAAGGCGCGCTCGATTTCGTTTCGATCGGCGCATTGATTCACCGGCTGGATCCGGGAATTATTCCGTTCCGCAAGGCAAAGGAGTGCTTGATTCACGTGAGCGGCGGCGAGTTCAACGTCGCTGCCAACCTGTCCAACTGCTTCGGCATGAAGACCGGAATCGCATCGGCTATGGTGGATTACCCGATTGGTGATCTGGTGGCCGAGCAGGTTCGCGCCATGGGCGTTCAGCCGTTTTACAAATACTTTAAGCACGACGGCGTCGCGGGTCCGAATATCGCTACCGTTTACAGCGACCGTGGCCAGGGTCCGCGCGCTCCTGTGGTTTTTTACAACCGCAGCAATGAAGCAGGAGCGCTTCTGAAACCCGGCGATTTCGACTGGAAATCTATCTTTGCGGGCGGCGTGCGATGGTTTCATAGCGGCGGAATTTTTGCGGCTTTGTCGCCGACTACCTCCGCGCTGATTGTAGAAGGTATGCAGGCGGCGAAAGAAGCCGGAGCTGTTATCTCCTTCGATTTGAACTACCGCGCCAAGCTGTGGAATGTGTGGGGCGGGCCGGAGAAAGCCGTAGAGACGCTCGCCGGGATCGTGAAGTACGTCGATGTCCTAGTCGGCAATGAAGAAGATCTGCAGATGGGTCTGGGTATTCCGGGGCCGGAAGTGGCGGCTAAATCAAAGCTCGATCCAAGCGCATTTTTCAGCATGATGGATCATGTTCGCGGGAAGGTGCCGCAAATCAAAGTCGTCGCTACCACCTTGCGGGAGGTTCACTCGACGAACCGTCATAGCTGGAGCGCTGTCGCCTGGATCAACGGCCAGACTTACCAGGCCCCGACCATCGAGTTGGATGTATATGACCGGGTGGGCGGCGGTGACGGTTATGCTGCTGGTTTCTTTTACGGTCTGTTAACCGGCGTACCGGAGGAAGAGGCGGTCCGGCTGGGCTGGGCGCACGGAGCGCTCCTGACCTCCTTCCCTGGTGATACTACGATGGCGACGCTCGATCAGGTGCGCCAGGTGGCGAAGGGCGGTTCGGCGCGTATTCAACGCTAGTAGGGGAAACTGGAAGGCTAGTCCTTTTGTTCGAGAGAGGACATTTTGGTGTTCGAAAGCCCGGTGTTATGATCTAGGCAGAAAGTACCAAATCACATGCGGACGCGTATTCGGTCTCGCGTTTCCTCTCTCGGCATCCGGTCTCGTATAGGACCGATTCGCTGGTCATTGGCGGGCGCAGTTACCCTCATTAGCCTTCTCCTCAGTACAACGGCTTTTGCTTACCGGCAAAACGGGTCGGAAGACGCGCCAAAAGAACGGGTTAGCGCTGACAATCGTAAGAGCGCTTCTGCCTCTGATGGGCGGTCGGTCGATCTGCGCGTTAACAAAACGCTGGTTCTGATTAATGTCACTGTGACTGATCCGCTCAACCGATTTGTGACAGGCCTGGAGCGGGAGCATTTTCGGGTGTTCGAAGACAAAGTCGAGCAGCAGATCAGTGAATTTTCGAGCGAAGACGCACCCATTTCTATTGGACTGGTTTTTGACACAAGCGGCAGCATGGGATCGAAGCTGCAGAAATCCCGGCAAGCGGCAGCGGAGTTTTTTAAGACCTCCAACCCGTCGGATGAATTTTTCCTGGTGCAGTTTAACGACCGGCCGGAGCTGGCAGTTCCTTTTACCACGGATACCGACAAGATTCAGAGCACACTGACCTTTACGCAGTCGAAAGGCCGCACGGCGCTGCTCGATAGCGTATAC
>JAFAZU010000524.1 GCA_019239585.1 Acidobacteriaceae bacterium | reverse complement strand
AGCCTCTGCGCTTGCAAATCTCCTTGGCTTGTTCGAGTTGTGCCACGTTAGCATCAATGCCAGTCACGCTTCCAGAGGGCCCCACCATCTCAGCGAGCATGCCAGTGGTGGCGCCGATACCACATCCAAAATCGGCTACACGCATACCGGGCGTCAGACCTGCTTGTAGGAGAATTCGCCGCCCGGCTGGTGAGTAAATGTTATGCAGCATAAAAAGCCGGCGTACGGCCGCTGCTCCGGTAGCCAGCACATATTCTCCATCGCTTGATTTTGAGCTTGGCGACATAAAGGGAAAGGGCGTACTGTCAGCAATCGCACTATATTCCGGTTTCATTGACGTATCTCCTGCTATTCATATAAAGCGACAAATAAATGACGATTAGCTCATGGGTGAGCTCATTATGTGCCAGCTTGCGCGATTAGGAAGATTCCAGTCCCCTGAGAAAGTTTTTCTGCCTCCTGGAAGCCTCCTTTAGGGTATCGGGATGCTCCGGCCCTAGATCCCGGCGTTGAATGTTAAGCGACTCGCGTTCGAGCTGTTCGGCCTCGCTATAACGGTCCTCATAGTCCAATGTGCCACCTAAGGTGTCCAGTGAGTTAAGCGTGTCCGGGTGGTCCGGGCCGTTGATCCGAAGCCGGATTGCGAGGGTTTCCCGATATAACTTTTCCGCCTTCGGGCAGCCCTCTTTGGTCAGAGCATTCGCCAGACTATGCATAAGCTGGACCGTTTGGAGGTGCTCCGGGCCGAGAACGGCGCGGCGAATCCCGAGCGCGCGGCTCAGAAGTGACTCTGCCTGTGGGTACAGTCCAAGGCCGTAGTAGAGTGTACCCATAACATCCATCATTTGCGCTTGTAATTCGGGGTCGTTAGCCAGTTCTGTTCTTACTTTTTTTGCCGCGTTGTCGAGAATTTCCTGCGCCGTGATCCTGCTTCCCGGGTTTGAGACACGGTACACGCCCGTCATAAACTTTGTCATCCGGTTAGCCCGGTCGCGATCCCGTGTAGTCCGGCGCAGTTGTACCGCTTCCACGATTCCAAAAGCAATAATTATTAAGGCCAATAGGAATGCTACTGCGACGCCCGCTCGATACCGGCGAATGTACTTTTGTAGTTTGTAGCTGACGCTCGCAGGACACGCGGTGACAGGCTCCTTACTTGGCAGAATCGCTGCCACTTTCTGGCAGTGGCAGCCCGGCAACTGCGGCACATTGTGGTGGACTATGCTCGAAAGCAGCATGCGCAAAAGCGGGGCGATTTACAGAAAAAGATTTCTCTGGAAGATACGCCGGATCTGGCAGTCCACACGGACAGCCGTGTCCTCGATTTGGAGCGGGCGCTGGAACGCTTGGAGCAACTAAATACCCGTGCGGCGAAGGTCGTGGAATTGCGAAATTTCGGCGGTTTGACCGAGAGTGAGATTGGCGACGCGTTAAGATCTCTCCGGCCACGGTGAAGCGGGACTAGGAGTTTGGCCGATCCTGGCTGCTGAAAGAGATGAGTTGAATTGGATGGTGCTTCGTCAGGGGTGAGCCGCACTGTATTCAAGCGCTCTGAGCTCTGGCCTCTTGACCAAACAACTTTGGCCTTTGCCTGGGATGGGCGCGCATGTGCCAAGCCCAGGAGCTCTCAATAATCGTCTCTAGATCAGACCGAAGGGGGTTAAATCCCAATTCGCGCCTGGCGAGACTGGGATCGGCAATCAGGATCGGAGGATCACCTCTACGGCGCGCGCCTCTGACATGAGGAAGATGCTCTCCGGTAACGGCCTCGATTTTTTGTAATATCTGCCGAACGGAGTGGCCGGAACCGGTACCGAGATTATAGATGCCGCCTCCGTGCCCTTCCAGCAAGCGACGGAGGGCTGCAACATGCGCATCCGCCAAGTCGGATACGTGAATGTAGTCGCGCACGGCCGTGCCATCCTCAGTTTCAAAATTCGATCCGAACACGGCAAAATCCGTGATGTGGCCTTGCAGCGCCATCATAGCGCGTGGAATCAAGTGGGTTTCAGGACTCCGCAACTCGCCGAGATCGCCGTCAGGATCTGCGCCGCTCGCATTAAAATAGCGGAGACAGATTGGTTTCAGCCCGTATGCACGGCGATAGTCGAACAACACTTGTTCGTTCATCGCCTTCGATGCGCCATACGGGTTGACAGGAGCAAGGGGGGCATCTTCCCTGATCGGCACTTTCCTGGCGTTTCCGTATACTGCGCAAGTGCTTGAGAAGACAAGGCGGTCGCAACCTGCTGCGCGCATCCCTCTCAATAAAGACAACGTGCCCGCTACATTATTCAGGTAGTACTTTTCCGGCTCGGTTACCGACTCACCGACACTGGCCGAGGCGGCAAAGTGCAGAACGGCAGAAACCCTGTAATGCACAATCGCCCGCGCCACGGCTTGCGAGTCGTTGATATTGGCCTGAATGAAAGGTCCCCAGCGAACAAAGCGTCGATGCCCCGTCGAGAGGTCATCAAAAACAACCGGTTTGAATCCCTCCCGCCAGAGCGCTTTGCAAGTGTGGGCGCCGATGTATCCGGCTCCACCAATTACTAATATTGTGCTGCTCATAGGAAGAACAAACCATCAATGCAGTTTAAAAGTCCTAGTACGCATAGAACATCCCCAGAAAGTGTTGCTTGTTCAAGTTGATTCAAGTCTGTTGTTAACCAGATCTCTCAGTATATAGTCCAACGTACAATTTGCTGGTACCATTGAGGGAATAAATCAGCTGTTGTGCCAGGAGAAGTTTGAAAACTGCTCAGCAACCAGATCACGCCCGATGACCTACTCATATCCTATAGAGACAGCCGCAACTCTATAATAGGAAAACTCTCGCAGTCACCTATTGACCCGGGATAATCACAGAACTGGTTTCGAATATCTTTTTAAGACATGCAACACCTCTTAAACGCCTCTTCGTTTTGGATGCCCGACTTAATAGTCGATTCCGCATGGACCGAACACGCTCCTTTCGCGTTCTGGCTTATGGATGCACATCGCCCGAACATGCTGGTCGAATTAGGCACCCATCACGGATATTCGTACTTTGTTTTTAATCAGGCTTTGAAAAAGCTCCGCGCTAAATGCCGCTGTATTGCTGTTGACACGTGGGCCGGCGACGAGCATGCAGGCTACTACGGTGATGAAATTTTTGAGAATGTCCGAAAGTACAATGAAGCGCAGTTCGCCGACTTTTCGGAGCTGATGAGAACCACCTTTTCTGAGGCGCTCGGCCGTTTCGAAGATGGCAGCATTGACCTGCTGCATATAGATGGACGTCATTTTTACGACGATGTCAAGCAGGATTTTGAGACCTGGCAGCCGAAACTTTCGAAGCGAGCTGTCGTGCTGTTACATGACACAAATGTGCGAGCTCACGATTTTGGCGTGTACCGCTTATGGGAAGAGCTGAAGACGCAATACCCGCATTTCGAATTCCTGAGCGGACATGGCCTGGGCGTCTTGGGGGTGGGCGAGGAACTTCCGCCGGCTGTTCGTCAGCTATTCGCAATAGCAGGCGATGAGAAGCAAGCGGAGATTGTGCGCGAAGCATACGGGCGGCTCGGCAACGCAATTGTTGATCGCGCTAATTTGTATAAATGCATTCAACAGAACGGCCAGAGGGACATTGAACAAAGGAATGCGGCACATGAACAGCTTGCGAGCGAGCATACCCGCTTGGCAAGTTTGTACGATAACCTGAACGAAAATCATCAGCAGTTGACAGCCTTGTACGACAATTTGCAGCAACATCACATGCGACTCAATGACATGTACAAAGATTTGGAGCAAAAGTTCACAGAGAGTTGTGCTGCGCAAGAGCGTTCCTCCAAAGAGTATGCCGATTTGCAAGCAACCTTGGAGCGCTCGCGCGAGGAGACAGCGAGCGCCCTAACCGAAGCTCGACGGCTATCCATTGAGCTGGAGCAAGTAACCGCCGAGAAGCGGAGCGCCGAGAGACACACTGCGGAGTTACAGCTACACTTGGCGGAGCTGCAAACCCACACTGCGAACCAGGAAATGGCCTACAGGGCACTAAGAGATGAGTTTACAAAAGCAAGCGGAGATCTCCATGCTTTAGTACATTCCAAGAGCTGGCGAATCACCAAACCTTTGCGAGATGCCAGCCAGCATATTCCTGCAGTGGCTCGCTCTGTTACATCGAAGGTCTTAAAACTTAGGTTGCGTGATGCATTCCAGTTGCAACGTTACTGGAGCCTTCTTTCTACATCTCCTCTTTTTGACAAGCAGTTCTACCTGGAGAACAATCCGGACATGGCCCGCTCGGGTCAAGACGCCACTCTTCATTATCTTCTGCATGGAGGATTTGAAGGTCGAGATCCTCACCCGCTGTTCCACAGCGCTTGGTATTTGCAGCACAATGCCGACGTGGCCAGGGCCAAGATTAATCCGCTGGTTCATTTCCTTCTGCGGGGCGCGAAGGAACGAAGGCGCCCTTGCGCGTTTTTTGATCCTGCCTTCTACCTGGCAACCAATCCGGACATCAACGCTGATGCAAATCCGCTTTTACACTATTTGAATAAGGGCGCGGCGGAAGGTTGCGATCCGAGCGCATGTTTTGATACGGACTGGTACGTCAATCAAAATCCAAGCCTGTTCGAGTCTGGACTGAATCCGCTGATCCATTACGTACGCTGGGGCCGCTTTGAAGGGCTGCGATCGGAGCCGAGTTCGCAGGCGCGTAGCGAAAGCGTCCCTCCATCGGGAGCAAAAGCTGATTTGACTAGCAATGCCTACGCGATTGTAGCGCCTGCAGCAAAAACTGAAACTTTGCAAGTCTCGGGCACAAGCACCGCAGTCTCCGCTCAGCAGGGAAGACCACGGATCGTGTTCATATCCGGCGAGTGGGACACGCCAGGGCACAAATATCGAGTTGAAAACATCGCTACTGCGCTGCCACCAATGTTCTTCCATGTCACAGTGATCAAAGAGTGCGAGCTGGACAAACGTGTCAATGAAGTGACGGGGGCAGCGCTAGTCTGGATCTGGAGAAGCCGGTGGTCCTACCTGATCGGAACGGCTATTGAGTATGCCCAGCAGAGCGGGGCGCAAATCGTCTTTGATGTGGATGACCTCATGTTCCGCCCCGAATTAGCGAAAATTGAGATCATTGATGGAATTCGAAGTCAGAGCCTTACGGAAGACCATGTGCGCAAGTTTTACGCCGGTATTCAAGCCGTACTGGAGCATGCCGACCATTGCACAGCCCCCACGGCGATACTGGCTCGGGAGCTTCGCGACTTCGCCAAACCTACAACTGTTATCCCAAATGGTTTCGACACGGAAACTTTTACAAAGTCTCGAAAGGCAGTGCTGGAGCGCCAGCAGCAGAGTCTTCAGGGTAGAGATGAGGTGGTTCGTATCGGCTATGCGGCAGGATCACGCACGCACCAGCGCGACTTAGCTGTCGCCTCCAA